>DAHVRG010000090.1 GCA_027322565.1 Georgenia sp. | reverse complement strand
GACCGGCATGACCGCCCGGTAGGCCAGCTGCCCGAAGTGGTAGGTCGGGAGCCACTGTGCGACGCGGCCCACGACGTCCGGCAGCTCGCCCAGCGGGAAGAAGAAGCCCGAGGCGAAGCTCAGCGGCAGGAAGACGAGGTTGGCGATGACCGTCGCCGCCCGTGGACGGGCGAGGAACGCGATGGCGAAGCCGAGCGGGGCGAAGAGGAGCACCCCGCTCACGAGGGTGGCGGCGAGCGAGAGCCACGCCGTCGCCGGCAACCGGACGCCGCCGAAGGCCGCGGCGACCCCCGCCATGACGATGACGATGAATGCGGCGTGGAGGACGGCGGTCGCGGACTTCCCGGCGAGGTGCACCCACGTCGGGAACGGCGTGGCCGCAAGGGTCCGGGGCCAGCCCCGCCCGCGCTCCTTGGCCACGTCCTCACCGAAGGTGAAGATCGCCAGCGAGACCACGCCGTAGCAGGCCATCGACACGAGCATGGCCAGGGTGACGGGCGTGCCGCCGGGCAGCATGCTGCCGACACGCGGGAGCCCGAACATGACGTAAAGCAGCACGGGCACGGCCATCGCTCCGATCGCGAACTCGGCGCTGCGGAACGAGGACCGCAGCTGGACCGCGGACGAGACCCGCAGCAGCCGCATCGGCGCGGCAACGGGACGGGCGGTGACGGAGGCGCTCATGACCGGGCTCCCTCGGCTGCGGGTGACTCCTCGGTCAGGGTGAGGAACACGTCCTCGAGGTCGCTGCCCCCGGCGAGCAGGGCACGGGGCGGGGCGTCGGCGAGCACCTGCCCGCGGGCGATGACGACGACGCGGTCGGCCACCGCCTCCGCCTCGATGAGGTCGTGGGTCGCGAACAGGACGGTCGCGCCCTCGGCGACGCTCGTGCGGACCAGTCGCCAGAACGTCCGACGCGAGGCGACGTCCAGAGCCGCCGTCGGCTCGTCGAGGAGAAGCACCTCGGGAGCGCCCGAGAGCGCCATGGCGAGCAGCAGACGCTGCCGCTCCCCGCCGGAGAGGGCCGTGACAGTGCGGCGCGCCCGGTCGGTCAGCGCGGTCCGCGCGAGGACCTCGGCGACCGGCAGCGGCCGGGGGTAGGCCCGCCCCACGAGCGTGACGAGCTCCCCGACGGTCACCTGCTCCGGCAGCCCGGCCGACTGGAGCATCGCCCCGACCCGGTGCCGGTGGCGCCCGGGCGGTGCCCCGAGCACCTCGACCCGTCCGGCGCTCGGTCGCACGAGGCCGAGGAGCAGCTCGAAGACTGTCGTCTTGCCGGCGCCGTTCGGGCCGAGCAGGGCGACGACCTCCCCGCGCTCGACGGCGAGGTCCACCCCGGCCAGCGCGGTCGTCGCCCCGTAGCGCTTGTGCACGGCGGTGAGTGAGAGAACATCCATCGTCGGCTCCTTCCGGTGGCTCCGACGCTAGGGGCGGGCAGACCCGGGCGGTGGTGCCGAAAGGCCCGACCTCGGGCCGTGACCAATGGCACCCCCGGCAGCGTCCCGCGGCTCTAGCATCACGGGTGTGACCTCCTCCACAGATGTGCGGGCCGGCGCTGCCACCGGACTGGCGGCCGTGCTCGTCTCGGGGGTCGCCGTCGCCGTCTCCGCGGCCACCGGCAGCTGGCGCCCCGAGGGCGAGCGGGCCGTCGCCTGGGGGCTCGCGTTCGGCGCCTACGTCCTCGTCTACCTCGCGCTTAGCGAGGTCGTCTCCCGGCGTCCGCTACTGCCCGAGCGTGCCGGTGCCCTGGTCCTCCTCGCCGCCGGCCTCGCGGTGTGGTTCCTGGACCCCACGCTGAACTGGATGGCCACCCTCTTCGTCGTCACGGCCGGCACGTGGACGTCGCTCTTCTCCCTCGGCACCGTGACCGCCCTCGTCGTCCTGCAGTCGGTCGCCGTCGCCCTGGGCATGGTGCTCGCCGCCGCCGACGGCGGCGCGGTGCTCGCACTCACCGGTGCGTTCGCGTCGTTCCAGGCCTTCGCCGTCGTCGTCATCCGCGGTGCGGAGCGGGAGCGGGCGGCACGGTCCGAGCTCGCCGACGCGCACCGTCGGCTGCGGGCCACCCACGAGGAGCTGCGGACCGCCCACGCCGAGCTGCGTGCCGCGACCGCGCTGCTCTCCGCCGCCAGCCGGGACGCCGAGCGCCTGCGGATCGCCCGCGACCTGCACGACGGTGTGGGACACCAGCTCACCGCCCTCGCCCTGGAGCTCGAGATCGCCGGGCACCGGGGCTCCGGCGACGGCGCCGCCCACGTGGCGCGGGCCCGCGACGTCGCCAAGGACCTGCTCACCGAGGTGCGCGCCACCGTCAGCGCCCTGCGCGACGAGCCGCAGCAGCTCGCAGACACGCTGCGCGAGCTGCTCGGTGAGCTGCCCGGGCTCGAGGTGGGACTCGCGGTCGACGTCCACGAGCCGCCCGGGCAGGACGTCGCGCTCGCCGTCGGACGCGCCGTGCAGGAGATCGCCACCAACACGCTGCGCCACGCCGATGCGCGCCGGCTCGACGTCACGGTCTCCCAGGACGAGGACGGCACGCTGACCGTCGCCGCACGCGACGACGGCCGGGGCGCGCCCGTCGTCATCCCGGGCAACGGGCTGCAGGGCATGGCCGAGCGCGTGCGGGCCCTCGGCGGCCACGTCACCGTCGAGTCGGTCCCGGGGGAAGGGTTCACGGTCACCGTCCGGGTGCCGCGCACACCCGCGGCACCGCTCGGGCCGCGTGCGCTGAGCATCGGCGGCTTGGACGAGCCCGCGCCCGCCGCGGTGCCGGACCCCGCGCCGGTGGACCCGGCGCCCGACCGCCCGGTGGAGCCGGCATGATCCGCGTCGCCGTCGTCGACGACCAGACCCTAGTCCGTCAGGGCATCGTCGGGCTGCTCTCGCTGAGCGACGACATCGAGGTCGCCGGCGAGGGGGAGGACGGTGACGACGCGCTCGCCCTCGTGGCGGCCGGCGGTATCGACGTCCTCCTCCTCGACCTGCGCATGCCGCGCCGGGACGGCATCGCGGTGCTCGAGACGCTCCGGGAGCGTGACCTCACGCTGCCGGTGCTCGTACTGACGACCTTCGACGACGACGAGCTCGTGCTCCGGGCCCTGCGCGCCGGTGCCCGCGGTTACCTGCTCAAGGACGTCACGCTGGAGCAGCTCGTCTCTGCGATCACGGTCCTCGCCGGCGGCGGGACCCTGCTCCAGCCCGGCCTCACCGACCGCCTCTTCCGTGCGGTGCGGCAGGGCGGCTCCGGCGTCGGGGGGATCGAGCGCCCGGAGCCGTTGACGCCGCGGGAACGCGACGTGCTCCGTCTGGTCGCGGCCGGCTACTCCAACGGGGAGATCTCCGAGGCGCTCCACCTCGCTCCGGGCACGGTGAAGAACTACCTCTCCGCCGTGTTCGCCAAGCTCGGGGTGCGTGACCGCACCCGCGCCGCGCTCCGCGCCCTCGACCTCGGACTGCTCGAGACCACGTAGTAGTTCACGTCCGGTGCGGGGCGGTGGCGGCGCCGTCGTCCGGCTGACCTGGCCCTGGATGTGACCACTCCCACCGCCGGCGGCTTTGGCCTCCGAGCGTCGCGCACGGTAGTGTGAACGCCCGGTACGACGTTCACCGGGAAGGCTCGGAAGGGCACTGCACGGGCGGGCGTTATACCCCCATGGGGTATGGTGTAATTGGCAGCACGACTGATTCTGGTTCAGTTAGTCTAGGTTCGAG
>DAHVRG010000089.1 GCA_027322565.1 Georgenia sp. | reverse complement strand
CCTGCGCGGTCCAGCCCTCGCCGTCTGCGGGGACCGTCCCTCGAGCACAACCGAGTGTGAGACAAGGAGAAGGGAACGTATCGATGAGTGAACAGAGAGTGGACAGAGCCGGACCCGGGACCAGGGCCCGACTGCTGGTCGCGGCCCTGCTGGCCGCCGCGGTCGCGCTGGTCCTCCCACCGGCTGCCGACGCCTCCCCGACCGGGCCGGGCCGGTCCGTCCCGGTCACCAACCACAGCTTCGAGCAGCCGGTGACGCAGGACGGCATCCCCGGCTGGACCGTCTTCGGTGCCGGCCGGGACGGCAGCCGCGAGGTGGTCGACGACGTCGCCTTCGACGGGTCGTGGAGCATGCGGATGGTCGACCCGGAGAGCGACGTCGCCTACGGGCTGCGCAGCGAGCCGGCCCCGGTCGAGGCCGGCCGCACCTACGAGGCCTCCTACCGGGTGTGGGTCGAGCACGGCGTCCCGTCGATGTACCTCCACTTCTACGACGCGGACGGCAACCAGCTCCAGCAGACGAGCAGCCACTTCCGTGGCCTGCCGGCCCAGGAGTGGACCACGGTCGCCGTCGAGGCGGTCGCTCCGGAGGGGGCGGCCACGGCCGCGGTCCTCATCTACTCGATGCAGGCCTCCGTCTCCGACTTCTACGCCGACCAGGTGGAGCTGCGGGAGCTGCCGACCCTCGACGTCGTCGACCACGGCGTGGCGATGCACACGCCCAACGTGCGCTTCGCGGAGGCGACCGTCCTGTCCGACGGCACACCGGTGGGCTACCTGTTCAACGACGGCGAGCCGGTGAGCATGAGCATGGTCGACCTGCGCACGGGCGAGGTGCTCGACCGGCACGACTTCACCGGCTACTCCGTCGCGTCGGCGATCGTCGTCGACCCGACCGACGACATGGTCTACCTGTCGGTGCGCTCACCCAACGACGGCACCCTGTGGAGCTACGACCCGCACAGCCACGAGCTGACGCGGCTCGCCACGCGGGTGGTCGGAGAGGGCATGCTGCGCTCGCTGCTCATCCACGACGGCGTCCTGTACGGCTCCACCTACCCGTCGGCCAAGGTCTACTCCTACGACCTGCAGACCGGGGAGATCCGCGACTACGGCGCCGTCGCCGAGGGCGTGTCCTACGCCTGGGGCTTCGCCGAGGTCCGGGGCAGGCTGTGGGTGGGCACGGGGACCACGCCGTACCTGCGGGAGGTGGACGTCGAGACCGGGGAGGTCACCGACCTCGAGCTGCCGGCCGACATCGTGGACAACGCCGACTTCGTCAGCCGCGTCGAGCGGTACGACGACCTCGTCCTCGTCGGCTACTCGCCGGCCGGCGCCCGGAGCATCGCCCTGTACGACCTCACGGCCGAGGAGTGGTGCTGCCAGGACATCCGGTCGATGGGCAGCTCCACCGAGGAGTCCCACGACGGCGCGTTCTACTACATCTCCGGCGGCGAGGTGCACGGGTTCGACATCGCCGCCCGGGAGAGCTTCTCCATCGGCTGGGCGGAGTCGGGCCTCGCGCACGCGCTGCCCGGCACCCGGTCCCTGCACCTCGTCGAGCTCGGGACGGAGGAGTACCCGGGTGTCACCCTGGTGGGCATCCGCGAGGACGGCGCGGTCTGGCTGTACGACCTCGACGAGGGCACCGGCGAGGTCGTCGAGACCGACGTCGAGGGCGCGCCCGCCACGATCCACTCCATGGGCCTGGGGCCTGACGGCAACCCCTACCTCGGCGCCTACCTCAGCTCCGGCGTCATGGCACGGGTGGACCACGCCACCGGCACCGTGGAGGCGCTCGACGGGCCCGGACAGGCCGACGCCGTCACCGCAGTCGGGGACCGGCTCGTCGTCGGGGCCTACCCCAACGCCCAGTTCTACGTCGGCGACCTCGACCAGCACTGGGACTGGGGCACCAACCCGGGCCACGTCCTGACCATCGGACGCGACGTCGGCCAGGACCGCATCTCCGACCTCGTCGCCGCCGGGGACCTGGCCGCGGCCGCCACCGTGCCCAACTACGGTGAGCTGGGCGGTGCCCTCGTGCTGTTCGACCCCGACGGGACCGAGGCCGACGTGCACCGGGACGTCGTCCCCGGCCACAGCGTCACCGCCCTGGCGTACCGGGACGGCCTCCTCTACGGCGGCACCTCGGTCCACGGCGGGCTGGACAGCACGCCGAGCGACACCGCGGCACGGCTGTTCGTCTGGGACGTGGCGGACGCCGAGCTCGTCACCTCCACCGTCGTCGACCCTGCCGCCGAGGTCGTCCACTCGCTGACGTTCGACCACGCCGGCCGGCTGTGGGGGATGACCGACAACGGCACGGTCTTCGAGTACGACGTCGCCGCCCATGAGGTCGCGCGGACTGCGGCGACCGGGCTGACCAACGCCAACGTCTGGGGGCGGCAGAGCGAGATGTACCCCGGCCCGGACGGTCTGGTGTACGGCAACGCCGGCGGACGGCTGTTCACCCTCGACCCGCAGACCGCCGAGCTGCGCACCTTCGGGCCCACCGGGGTGCGCTACTCCGCGATGGTCGCGGACGGGACGCTCTACTTCGCCGACGAGACCAACGTCTACAGCTTCCCCGCGGCCGGCGCCCCGCCGGTCGGGTGCACGGCGACGGTCACCGGGACGCACCACGGCCCGCTCCGGCTCTCCGAGGGGGTGACGTGCCTGACCGACGCGCAGGTCCACGGACCGGTGAGCGTCGGCGCCGGCGCGGGGGTCGTCGTCGTCGGCTCCCGCATCGAGGGGCCGGTGACCGCGGCCGGCGCGAGTGTCGTCGACGTCTCCGGCTCTACCCTGCGGGGCCCGCTGACCGTCTCGGGCACCACGGACCGGCTCGCCGTCTCCGGCACGGACGTCCGGGGGCCCGTGACGCTCACCGGCAACCGGACCGCGCTGGACGTCGTGGTCTCCGGCAACACGGTGTCCGGGCCGCTGCGCTGCACCGGCAACAGTGCCGTGGTCATGGCCGAACCGAACGAGGTGAGCGGCCCCGCCACGGGCCAGTGCGCGGCCGCGTAGACCTCGCCGCCACGTCGGCCAGACGGCAGGGCGCCCCCTCCCCGGTGTGGGAGGGGGCGCCTTCGTGTGTCAGCCCAGCTCGGCGCACTGGCCGGATGCGGGCCCGACCACCGTGTTGGGTGCTCCGTCGTCCACCGGGGCGTGGGCGTTGCCGCTGCACGCGAGGGGTCCGGTGATGTGGTTGCCGCTCACGACGACGGCCCCGGTCGCGCCGGTGATGCGCACCGGCCCGGTGACCCGGGAGCCGCTCAGCGTGACCGTGCCGGCGCCGTCGACGCGGACCGGGCCGGTCACCTGCGAGTCGACGACCGTGACGCGGGGGGAGCCGGCCGCGTTCAGCGGTCCCACGATGCGCGAGCCGGTGACGACCAGCGCAGTGGCGCCGCCCGCGGTCACCGGCCCGCGGACGGTGGCGTCGGTGAGGCAGGTCGTGCCCTGACCGAGCCGGAGGGGGCCGTTGTGGGGGCCGGTGACCGTGACGTCGCAGTGCTGCTCGGCCGCGAGCGCGTACCGGTAGACATTGGTCTCGTCGGTGAAGTAGACGTCACCGGCCGCGACCGTGGCCCGCTGCACCCCGCTGGGGACCAGGACCTCCAGCTCCGGCTCCGCGGGGTCGAAGCGGAAGAGCCGGCCGCCGGCGTTCCCGTAGACCAGGCCGTCGCGCGGGTTGAGCTGCAGCTCGCTCTGCGTGCCCCACACGTTGCCGTGCCGGATCCCGGTGTCGACGGTGCGGGTCACCTCGTGCGTCCCGGTGTCGTAGGCGAACAGTGCCCCGGTGTCGGTCATGCCCCAGACCTGTCCCGTGGCGTCGACGGTGAGGGCGTGGACGATCTCGGCGCCCTCGACGACCGGGCCGCTCGTCACCAGGCCCTCCTCCAGGTCCCACACGAAGAGCTCGGCGGTGTCCTGGGTCGGGGTGGAGTCCAGGCCGCCGTGGACCGAGGTGCCGCCGTAGACGACGCCCTCGTGGAACGCCAGGTCGGTCACGCTCTGGCCGGGGACGACGTCGCGGTGCACCTCGTGGCCACCGGTCACCGGGTCGAACAGCGTGAGCGCCCCGCCGAGCTCCCCGTAGTTCGGGATGGTGCCGGCGGCGACGAGGTCACCGGCGGCCGCCATGTGCCGCGGCCGGTCCTGTCCGGTGTCGGTGCGTCCGAGGGTGAACAGGTGCCTCGGGTTCGTGCCCCAGGACCACGCCTCGTCCGCCTCGGCCGCGTAGAACGCCGCGTTCGGGTAGGTGCCGATGACGGTGCGGTCCCCGAGGGCGACGATCGAGTCGGCCTGCTCGGGGCCGTCGAGCTGCTCGATCTGCCCGGTGGCCGGGTCGACGCGGGCCATGACGCCGGGGCTGAGGTAGGCCCCCACGTACACCTGGCCGTCACCGCCCTCGGCGATCGACATGATCGTCACGGACGAGCCGAACGGCTCGGTGGCCAGCACGTCGCCCGCGCCGGTCCGCAGGTTGTACCGCCAGACCATGCCGTCGGTGCGCGTGCCCACGACCGTGGTGCCGGGGAAGTCGTCCGTGCCCAGCTCGGCGAGGAACATCCGGGTCGTCCCGGCGGTCTCCCCCTCGACCCCGCTGCCGCTCATGTCGACCGGCCGCGAGGTCCGGGAGGCGACGTCGTAGGCGTGGAGCCGAGCGCCGCTGTCGAGGTAGTAGAAGGCACCGTCCACGCTCTGCTCGGTGTAGAGCCACATGCCGCCGACCGGGACGCGCTCGAGCCAGCCGGTGCCGTCGTGCACCGACAGGGTGGCGCCCCCGACGGCGCGGTGGGAGAACACGGTGAGGTCGGCGTAGGTCTCCACGCGCTGGACGAAGCCGCCGTCGGCGACGACGTCGGCGGGCAGCTCGACCGGGGTGACCTCGGCGGTCGCCGGGTCGAGCCGGTACAGCTGGGCAGGGGTGCCGGCGCCGACCCAGACGGTGTCCCCGTCCGCCTCCAGCCCCCAGGCGTAGTCGCTCTCGCTCACCGAGCCGAAGACGGTGAGCTCCTCGGTCTCCAGGTCCAGGGCGTAGACCTGGGCGTTGGGGTAGGTGGTCCCGTAGAGGGTGTCGCCGTCGATGTCGAGCATCCGCAGCATCTGCTCGCCGGCGATCCCGTCGGCGATCTCGACCAGCTCGCCCGTCTCCGGCTCGTACCGCCACAGCGTGCCGTCGTTCGGGCTGCGCACACTGAGGTAGACCGTGCCGTCGTCGGCGACGTCGATCGCCGAGGCGACGGCGTAGGGCGGGATCTCGTGGCTGTCGAGCAGCTCACCGGTGCGCAGGTCGACGACGTTGAAGCTCACCGGCTCGCCGTCGGAGAAGAGGTAGGCGACAGGGGTGCCGTCGGCGAGCGTGCCGACGTCGGACAGGCGCACGTTGGGTGCCTGCATCGCGACGCCGAGGTCGGTGACCGGCTCCTCGCCGGAGGCCGGCGAGGTGGCCGCGGCCGCCGTGGCCGGCGCCAGGAGGAGTGCCGCGCCGAGAAGTGCGGCCACGAGGGGGCCGGCCCGGTGGCGGGGTCGGGATCGCAGGGGCGGTGAGGTCATCGTCGTCCTCCGTCGGTGGGTTCCGTGGGAGCCCTCAACGTATTGCAAGCGGTTGCGGTACAGCAACGAGGCGCGCTGGGAGGCATGCAAGCGGTTGCTTCGAGTGCCGCTCGGCGTCCGACGGGAGGCCTCCCCTAGGGGATGGTGAGCCGGCAGGCCCGACTCGACCCGGGGTCCCACACGCCCAGCACCTGCATCAGCGTGCGGGCCATCGCGCGGTGCCCGTAGGCGTTGGGGTGGCAGCCGTGCCCCAGCCAGTGGAAGGTCGAGTCCTGCGGTGTCGCGGCCCACGCGGAGTGGTGGTCGACGAGCACGGCGTCGACGTCCCGGGCGAGGGAGCGGATCGCCTCGACGTAGCGGTCCAGGTGCCGGACGACGTGGTCCGGGGCTGTCGGCAGCGTGCCGTTCGGCGTCTGCACGACCACCAGCGCCCCGGTGGTGTGGCGGATCCGCTCGACCACCCGGCGGTAGGTGCTGACGAACGCGCCGACGCCGTCGGCACCTCCCTTCGTGTCGTTGAGCCCCGTCCCGATGACGACGGCGTGCGGGTGGTGGCGCAGGCACACGTGCTCGAGGTCGCCGTCCAGGTCCTCCACCCGCCACCCGCTGACGGCGGCGTTGACGACGACGTCGCGCACCCGGCCGAGCTCCCGGAGCCGCTCGTGGAACAGCTCCGGGTAGCCGCGGCCACCCCAGGTGTGCCAGCTCGCCGCCGTGACGCTGTCCCCGATGAAGGACCACGTGCGGGGCTCGGCGGCCTGGACGAGCTCGCGCGCTCGGGGGTCGGTGACCGTCCGGCTCATGACAACCTCTCCTCCAGCCAGGCGGCGACTGCCGCGGTGACGTGCTCGGGCAGGGGATGCCCGCCCCCGTGGTAGAGGACGGCCAGGTCGGCCGGGTCCGTCCAGGCGGCGGCCGCCCGTGCCACGAGGTCGTGGTTGTGGAGGCCGTCGCTGCTCCCGCCGCCGGCGAGGAGGAAGGGGCGCGGCGCGACGAGTGCCAACAGGTCGTCGTGGTCCCGGTCACCCGGCAGCTGTCCGCCGAGGTACCACGGGTCCCGCCAGTTGGAGTGGGCGAGACCGAGCCCGGGCTCATGGGCCGCGCCCGCCGTCACCCTCGGGTCGAGCGCCGCGAGGTGGAGGGCGAGCTTGCCGCCGAGGGAGTGCCCGAAGACGCCGACCCTCCCGGCGGTGGCCAGGCCCTCGGCGAGGACCGCGGTCAGCGTGAGCACGAGGTCGGCGACGCTCCGACCGAGGGCGGTGCCCGGGAGCCGGGCGGCGTGGGCCGCGGCCGCGGGGGAGTAGCGCTCGGTGAGGTCGGTGGCACGGGCGGTGCGCGGGTCCGCGGCGGCGTGCTGCTCGAACCACCACGGGACGGCGAGCACACTGAGCCCGCGCCCGGCGAGATGAAGCCCGTGGGCCTGGGACCAGGCGGTGCGGCCGGTGTGCCGGGTGCGCTCGGCGGGGCTGCCCAGCACCGTCGAGGTCTCGTAGCACGGGACGACGACGACGGCGCCGGTCGCGTCGTCGGGTCGCAGGAGCACGGCGGTGAGGTCCGTCCCGAACGACGTGACCGTGAGGTCCTGCACCGTCGCCGCGGGGCCGGGACCGGCGTGGCGACAGGCCGGTCCCACGCGCCACGAACCGCGTGGGTCGGGACGGGCGTGGAGCCGGTCGCACCACCAGCGGCGCTCGCGGTCGGCGGACGTCATGACGCGACGCGGACTACCGCACCGGGGCCGGTGCCGGTGCCGGCACGACGGGCCGCCCGGTGCGTCCGGACTCGTAGACCGCCTCGATGAAGGCGACGGCGGCCCGGGCCTGGGCTGCCGTGACCAGGGGTGCCCGCTCCCCGCGGACGGCGGCGACGAAGTCGTGGAGCTGGGCGAGCTGCTGGTCCACCGGCGCGAAGGCCGGCAGCGCCTCCTCCGCCGTCGTGTGGAAACGGACGATCCGCTCCGACTCGGTGACGACGGAGCCGCGGGAGCCCATGACGCTCATCCGGATCGGCAGGTCACCGTAGGCGGAGGTGCTGGCGAGGAACGTCATGAGGGCGCCGCTGCGCAGCCGGGCGGTGACCGTCACCGTGTCCTCCACCTCGATGCCCTCGTGGGCGAGCAGCCCGGTGTGCGCGTAGACCTCGGCCACGTCCCCCAGCAGCCACAGGGCGAGGTCGACGAGGTGGACCCCCTGGTTCATCAGCGCGCCGCCACCGTCGAGTGCCCACGTACCTCGCCAGGCCCCGGAGTCGTAGTACTCCTGGGTGCGCCAGAGCGCCACCTCGACGGTGGCACTGGTGATCCGCCCGAGGCGTCCCTCCGTCACCACCTGTTTGAGGTACTGGTTCTCCTGGGCGAAACGGCGCTGGCTGGCCACGCTGAGCACCCTCCCGGAACGGCGTTCCGCGGCCAGGATCTCGTCGGCGGCGGCGACGGTGACCTCGATCGGCTTCTCCAGGAGGACGTGCTTGCCCGCGTCCAGGGCGGCGACCGCGACCTCGGCGTGGAGCCCGGAGGGGACCGCGACGACGACGGCGTCGACGTCGGGCCGGGAGAGCAGGGCCGCGGCACCCGGGCACGCCTCGGCGCCGTACTCGGCGGCCACCGCCGCCGCGGTCCCGGTGTGCTGGTCGGCGACGGCCACCAGCCGGCCCGGTGCCCCCGGGGTGGTGAGCCGCTGGACGTGCTGGCGCCCGATGACGCCGAGGCCGATGACGCCGAAGGCGGGGGTGTCGGTCACGGCGTCGTCCTTCCCAGGGCCTGCGTCACTGCGTCGAGGACGACGACCGGGGTGCGCAGCTGGGCGTGGCTGAGCCGCGGGCTGCCGGAGGCGACGGCGCCGAGGAACTCCTCCAGGGCCGGCGCGTTGTAGTCCGGCCCGAGGGTCAGCTCCCGGGCGACGACGGCGTCG
>DAHVRG010000064.1 GCA_027322565.1 Georgenia sp. | reverse complement strand
CCGGCTCAGCCGGCACCCGCGGCGGTGTCCGCCACTCCCATCGACACCGGGAGGTCGAACAGCCCCTGCGCGTAGGCCGCGGCCAGCGCGTCCTCCCGCCGGGTCACCCCGAGCTTGCGGTAGATCGACCGCAGCTGGCTCTTCACGGTGTTCGGCGACACGACGAGCCGGTCGGCGATCGCCGCGTGGCTGCTGCTGTCGACGAGGGCACGCAGCACGACGCGCTCCCGCTCGGTGAGCGCCGCGGTGGTGGCGTGCTCGGGCACCACCGCCGGGACATTCCGCACGTCGAGGCAGGAGGCGGCGGGCTCGAGCCCACGCTCGTCGGCGAGCCGCTGCAGTGAGCGCAGGTCCTGCGGCGGGACGAGCGCGAGGTGAGCCTGGAGCGGGGAGTCGGCCATGACCGCCGCGAGCTGCTCCAGCGCCGCCGCGGCGACATCCTCCCGTCCTGCCCGCAGTGAGGACGCCGCCATGACGAGGTGGGCCACCGCGGCGGCACGGGGGGGGGGAGGACAGCTCGGGCCGGGTCGGGGCGAGGAGGCTGACGACCCGGTCGTGGTCGGAGGTCAGCAGGGCGCACAGTGCCCGCAACAGGACGACGGGCGCGCTCGCCTGCGGGAGCGAGGCGAGCTCGTGCTCCACGTGCCCGACCTGGCCGCGGGCCAGGTGCGCCAGCGCGCACACCGGCCCGAGGACCCGGCGGTCGGCCGCGGCCAGCTGGTGAGCGCCGGCGTCCCTGAGGAAGTGCTCCAGGCGTCGGCCACCCAGGACCGGGCGGCCCTCGGCGAGGTCGACGAGGATCTCGATCGCGAACCCGTGCGGCCGGAACTCGCTGAAGGTACGGCTCGACGTCAGCGTCCCCGCGTGTCTCCGCGCCTCGGCAAGGTCGAGCCGCTCCAGCGCCAGGACGGCCCTGGCCAGGTGGTACGACGCCCCGGCGTAGCCGTCGCGTATCGCGGTGGCCCACCCCTCGTCGTCCACCCGGGTGAGAGCCTCCGCTGCTGTGCGCACGTCGCCCGCCATGGCGGCCAGCGCGGCGTCGGTGGAGATGGTGGACAGTGCCGTCGTGACCGGCAGATCAGCGAGCTCGGCGAGGTTGTCGGCGAGGCCCGCACGGGCCTCCTCCAGGTGGCCTGCCCGCAGCAGGGTCAGTGCGTTCTGCAGCCGCAGGTCACCGGCCTGCCCCCGCAGCGGCGCGAGGGACGCGGGGTCTGCCCGGAGCAGGCGCAGGGCGCGGCGAGCCGCGGGCACGCCGTCGGCAGGCCGTGCCAGGAACCGGGCCGCCGCACTCTCGACGGTGGCGTGGGCGACGCGTTCCGCCAGGGTCCCCCGCTGGCCGAGCAGACGTGCACTGCGGCGGGCGACGCCGAGGTAGGCGCTCGCGCGGTGCCGCCGGCCACGGCGCACGTACGCGCCGACGCCGATGAGGAACGCCACGAGCGGGTACCACGTCACGGCCCGCGGCCGCAGGTGGGCGAGCAGCGGGTACACGTCGGACTGGACCGCGAGCTCGGCACCGTGGGCGAGGAGGATCTCGGAGACCAGGTGGAGGTCCCCGGCGGCGACCGCGTGCCCCACCGCCGTCTTCGGTGAGGAGTGCTCACCGGCCCACTGGGCGCTGACCCGGTGCAGCTCGATGACCTCCGCGCCGAGCTCGACGGGCGCCGCCTCGAGGAGCACCTCGCGGAACAGCGGGGGGTAGCGGAAGGTCGCGCCGCCCACGTGGTCGAGCCGCATGAGCATCCCCTGCGCCTTGACCTCCTCGAGGAGTGCGGCGGCGTCATCACCGGGACAAAGCTGCTCGGCGAGCTCGAGGTCGAAGCTCTCCGGGATCGCGGTCCGCACCATGAAGGCACGCATCGGCGGCGGCAGGCCGCGGAGGAGGTCGCCGACCACGGCCTGCGCGACGGCGTCGCTGGTGAGGTCCTCGGCCACCCCGAACCCACGGGCCAGCGCGCGGACGAGCAGGGGGCTCCCACCGGACGCGCGGTGGACCACGGCCGTGTCGTCGAGCGTCCGGACGCCCGCAGCGGCGAGCACCTCGGCCGTCTCCGTCCGGGTGAGGCGGAGGTCGTCCGCAGTGATGAGCACCCGGTCGATCCGTGCGGCGGTGAGGCTGTCCTCGAGCCGGCCGTGCCGCCGCGTGACGACGACCACGCTGAGCCGGGGGCATGCGAGGAGGAGGTCGACGACGTCCTCGGCGACGCGGTCGGCGTTGTCGAGGTGGTGGAAGTCGTCGAGGACGACATGCAAGGGCGCCGTGAGCTCCCCGAAGCCGCGGCGCAGCACCGCGCAGAGGTCGGGCACCGCCGCGACGGAGTCGGCGAGCCGCGCCAGCTCCGCCCCCTCCGGGACCAGCGCATGGCGGACGGCCAGGGCGGCGACGGCGCTCCAGAGCCGCTCGCGGGTGCCCGTCGAGGAGTCGACCGTGACCCACACGCCGGGGACGCCCGCCGTCCGAGCCCAGTCGGCGACGAGGACCGTCTTGCCGCTGCCGCCGGGGCTGCGCACCACGGTGAGCGGAGCCCGCTCGTCCAGCCTGCGCAGCAGGCGGTCCCGCCGGACCACGTCCGCCGTCAGGCGCGGCGCACCGTGAACCGTCCCTCCCGTTTCGCCGCCCACGTCCCGGGTCAACCTCGCTCCCCCCCCAGCATCGGGGACGCCGGAGCGTCCCGTGCCACCCAGGCCGGTCACCACCGCCGTCGCTGCTCGGCACTATACGGCCCCGGTCGGTCCCACCCGCGCGGGGTGGGACCGACCGGGCTCCGGTCACCGGTGGCTGGTCGCCCTACCCGACAGACCGGCGGCGGGTGACCGCGAGGAGACCGGCGGTGAGCAGGAGCACCGCCGCCGCGGCGGGGCCGACCACGTCGAGCCCGGTACGGGGCAGCCCGGAACCCGAACCGGTGCCCGCGCCGGCGCCCGGGTCGTCGCTCGGGTCGACGACCTCGTGGACGGTGCAGCGCGGGTCCTCTGCGCCGCACTCCTCGGGCGCATCCTCGCCCGCGCCGACCAGGAAGTTGGCGAGCAGGTTGTCACCCCGTTCGTCCTCGGGGAGCACCCGGACGGTGTAGGTCACGGTCTCGACGTCCCCGGCGGCGAGGACACCGCTCACCGCGATGCGTCCGGTGTCGTCCGGCCCGGAGACCTCCAGCGCCGGGGTCGAGGCCGTGGGTCCGTCGACAAGGGTGGCGTCGTCGAGGACACCGCTGAGCACGTCCTCGTGGTCGACCGCGACCGAGGCCTCCCCGACGCTGCTGAACGTCAGCACGTAGGTGACCTCCTGGTCGGCGCGGACGGTGGCGCCCGACTCCGGGTCCGCCGACTTCGCCGTCTCCAGCTCCCCGACCGGGTGGGACGTCGTGGGCGGCGGGACCTCGGCACACTCACCGTCCTCACACGTCACCTGGGGGACGTCCGGCACGAGGACGTTGTCCAGGAGGTTGTCCGCCCGCTCGCCGTCCGGCAGGACCGTGACGGTGTAGCTCACGGCGGCGTCGGCCCCGGGTGCGAGCTCGCCCTCGACCCGCAGCCTGCCCTCGTCGAGGGTGACCGTGAGGTCCCCCTCGACGACCGTCGGGCCGCCCGACAGGACGGCGTCGTCGAGGACCCCGGAGAGGTCGTCGGTCGCGTCGACCCGGCCGGTGGCCTGGCCGGTTCGTCCACGTGAGGAGGTAGGTCACCTCGTCACCGGCGGAGAGCCCGGTGCCCGGCGCCGGGTCGGAGCTCTTGCCCGGGACGACGTACGGCAGCGGCAGCTCGACGGTGACCGGGGGTGGGCACAGGTCCGTCGCGCAGACCGGGCCGACGGTGTTCGCCAGCAGGTGGTCCCCGGTGTTGGTCACCTGCACCGAGTAGGTGATCTCCACGGTCTGACCCGCGGCGAGCGGCCCGGTCCAGGTGAGGTGCGGCGAGGTCCAGTCCAGCTCCCCGACACCCGTCGTCACCGCGGCGTCGTCGAGGTACCGGGCGTCGTCCAGGAGCCCGGTCATGTCGTCGACGACGACGGCGGGGGAGTCGGCGGTGTAGCCGCCCTCGCCGACGTTCGTCACCCGTACCGTGTAGGTCACGACGTCACCGGTGTCGACGCCCTCGACGGGCTCGGCCGACTTCGTGACGTCCAGCGCGCGGACGGGGTTCTCGGTGACCTCCGGTGCGCACGGCTCCGGGGTGCCCGCCGGGCACGCGAGGGCGTTGGTGAGCACCCCGTCGCCGCCGGCCTCGTCGAGCTCGAGGACCCGGACGGTGTAGGTGACGGTGCGGGACTCGCCGGCGGGGACCTCCCCGATGACGGTGAGGGTGCCGTCGGCCAGGTCGGCCTGGAGGCCGTCCTCGGTGGTGGGGCCGGAGACGAGCTCGGCGTCGTCGAGGACACCGGTGAGGTCGTCCGTCGTGTCGACGCTCGCGGCGGTGTTGCCGACGTTGGCGAATGTCAGCGTGTAGGTGAGCTCCTCACCGGCCTCCACGGGTGTCCCGCTGGCGGGGTCGACGCTCTTCGTCCACTCGAGGCCGGAGCCCGGGACGGAGACGACGTCGCAGACCTGCGCCGGGTCGAGCGCGTCCCGCGGGTCGATGCAGGCGAGGTTGGTCAGCTCGTGGTCGCCGGCGGCGGTGTACACCACCGTGTAGCTCACGGTCGCCGCCTCGCCCGCCGCGAGCGTCCCCTCCCAGGTGAGGAGGTCACCCGAGACGTCGGCCGTGCCGGTCGAGGCGCTGACGGAGCCCTCGACGAGGTCGGCGTCGTCGAGGACGCCGCTGAGGTCGTCGGAGAAGGCCGCCGGCGAGTCGGCGGTGAAGTCGCCCGGCCCCGCGCTGGTGAGGGTGACGGTGTAGGTCAGCTCCTCACCGAGGGCGGGCAGCTCCGTGCGGTCGGCCGTCTTCTCGATCGTGAGGCGGGGCAGCTCGTGCCCGGTGACGGCGCACGGTTCGCCGGTGACGGCGTCGCGGCCGTCCAGGGCCGGGTCGCACGTCGGCGGGAGCGGGTCCTCCGGGTCGAACGGCTCCCACGCGACGTTCCGCAGCTCACCGTCGCCACCGGCGACGAGCTCGACGTCGTAGCTCAGGGTGACGCTCTCCCCCGCGGCCAGCGGGCCGGACCAGGCGACGGTGGTGGCGGTGACGTCGAGGTCGCCGTCCCGGTCCGCGCTCACCGAGCCGGCGACGAGCTCGGCGTCGTCGAGCACGGCGCTGAGGTCGTCGACGACGACAGCGGGTGCGGCCTCGGTGTAGTCCCCGTCACCGGTGTTCGTCGCGGTGACCTCGTAGGTCACGACGTCGCCCGGACGGGTGTCGGCGGCGGCCGTCGAGGTCTTGGTGATCTCGAGGCAGGTGCCGCCGACGGTGATCTCCGCCGCGGCGTGGTCGAGGGGCAGGTAGGCCCAGTCGTCGATGAGGCGCTCGTTGCCCCAGCCGTTGTCGTGGAAGTCCCACCCGTGGGTGCCGCCCTCGGAGTCGACCCCCGCGGTTCCGTCGATGCCCGGCCACACCTCGGTGTCACGCGGCTCGCTCAGCGGGGTGTCGTCCCAGTAGATGGTGCGGTCGGGTGCGCCGGGCCCGTCGAGACGCGTGACCTCGATGCCGCCGGCCCGGGCCTCGACGTCGGTCTGGAGGATGTGGACCTCCCCGAGCTTGTCGAAGTAGACGCGGGCGTTCATCTCCACGCACATGGACACCGGGTCGCCCTGGCCGTCGAGCCCGTCGAACTCGTAGCTGTAGCTGGGGCTGCCGTCTCCGGCCATGAGCACCCGGCGGTCGAGCGCGCCGTCGTAGGCGCCGTCGCCGTCGACGTCGATCTCCAGCCAGTAGACGCCGTGGAACCGGTCGGTGAGCGACCAGGTGAAGGTGCCGGTCGCGGTACCCGCCCCGTCGGGCGTGAAGGCGAGGTCGTCGACGACGAGGTCCTCCTCGGTGAGGAGGCTGGGGGCCACGTACACCGGGCCCTCGGGGCCGACGGCCACCTCCGGCAGGTCGGGAGCCGGCTCCTCGAAGAAGACCCGGTACCGGGCACCGCAGGTGACGGGGTCGGCCAGGGGCTCCTCCACCTCGACGGAGCCGTAGAGGGGGGTGCAGTCCGGGGTGCTGTTCCCGAGGGCGTTCGCCTGGATGATCGAGTTGATGCCGTTGTACCCGCGCAGGTCCACCTTGTAGCGGTAGCCGGTGTCGTTGAGCACCCAGAACTCGAGGTCCGCCACGGCCAGGACCGACCCCTGGCGCATGCCGTACTGGTTGGCCCAGACCCGGCCGGGGATCTCCGTGCCCTGGGCGTCCTGCGCCTCGACACGCCAGTCGTAGCCCGTGTTGAAGCCGGCTCCCGGCAGCAGCACGGTCCACACCCCGGCCCCTCGGCGGGGCCGTACGTCCCCGGGCCGCTACGGTGGGGCCCGACGAAAGGGGTGCCGATGACGACAGCCGGCCTCATCATCGCAGGGCTCGCCGGGCTGGGGATCCTCGGCATCGGGCTCGGCTACCTGGTCCGTCCCCGTTCCATGGCCGGCACGTTCGGGCTGCCGACGCTCCCGCAGACCGAGGCGACCGCGTGGCTGCGGCTCAAGGGCATCCGGGACGCGACCTGCGGTGTCGTCGCGGCCGTGCTCCTCCTCACCGCGCCGGCCGGTGTCATCGGCTGGGCGGTGCTCGCCTTCGCGATCATCCCCGTCGGAGACGCCGTGACGATCCTCCGTGCGCGCGGCGCGGCCGGCGCGGCG
>DAHVRG010000060.1 GCA_027322565.1 Georgenia sp. | reverse complement strand
CGACCCGCCGGCGCACGAGGAGGTCCTGCCGGGCCCTGCCCACCGCGTGAGCTGGACCCAGCAGGACCTCGCGGCGGGCCGCTACGGCTTCACCTGGGTCTGGGGAGACGGACTCAGCCGATCCTCAGCTCCGCGCTGATCGCATCGAACTCGACGATCGGGGAGTTCCGGCCGGCGCCGTTCTGGTAGGAGGACTCGATGACGATCGTCACCTCGTCGACGTCCACCGGGAGCTGGAAGACCGCCGGGGCGGCGAACGCGTCGGTGAGGCTCGAGGGGTCGTTGATCGGCTGGTAGACCTCGCCGTCCGGCGTCTCGGCACGGGTGATGATCTCCGCCCAGGTCAGCGACTCGGTGGAGTGCCAGTCGACCTCCACCGCGAGGTACTGCTGGCCGGGCGAGGCCCACCCGTCGCCCTGGCCGTACCCCTCGTCCATGTACGGCGTGGCGTAGGCGCCGACGACCTCGCCCTGCATGCTCGCGTCGCCGGCGATCCAGTGGTCGAAGCTCGCGTCCAGCCGCTCCGCGGACACGACCGTGACCTCCTGCGGCCCGGGGTAGGCGTGCTCGACGTCGCTGCGTAGCCGCTTGCCGTCGAGGAGGCTGACCGTCTGGAAGGCGCCGTCGGTCTCGAGCTCGATGACGGCGTCGTCGGGTGCGTGGCCCTCGGGCAGTGACACGACGACGGTGCCGGTGTGGCGGCTGCCGTCGTCGGTGCGGAACAGCTCCTCGACGTCGCTGCCCTGCACGCGCAGCGTGCCGGTGGTGCGGGGCTCGTTGCCGCGGGGGCGCCACTCCGGGTCGCGGGTCTCGTAGGTGGCGACGACGAAGACGTGGCCGTCCGCCGGCCGCACCTCCGTCGCCGGCTGGTCGTCCTCCTCGGTCTCGACCCGGTCGCCGGTGATGTCCTCGTAGACGTCGGCCGGGATGGTCGGGACCTGCCCGACGGCCGTGACCTCGAGTGCGAGCCCCGGTGCGTGCGCGCCGGTGCCCTGCCCGGCGGTGACCGGGGTGAGGTCGACCGACCCGAGGATCGCCGTCGTCCCGGCGAGGTCGGACCCGGCGGCGGGAAGGTCCGGGTCGGTGGCGGTCGCCGCGTCGTCGGTCTGGTCCACGGTGTCTGGTGCGTCCGCGGCGGCGTCGCCGTCACCGCTGCAGGCGGCGAGCCCGAGGGCGGCGGCCACGGCGGCGGCCACGAGTGGGGAGCGACGGGACATGGAGGGGCCTCCTGGAGGGAGTAGGCAGCGAACGGCCGGATGCTAGACGGGCAACCGCTCACTTACCGCGCACGCGGGAGGCGCCCCGGCTCACCCGTCGCCCAGCTCGTCCCACACCGGCCCGTACCCCAGCCGGGCCTGCTCGGCGGCCACGACCTGCCGGGCCAGCTCCGCCTCCGAGACGTCGACGGCCGCGAGGGTGCGGTCGGCCAGGCTGGACTCCCGAGCATAGGTGTCGAACACGTGCCGCTTGCCGGCGAGCAGCTCCTCGATGCGCTCGTCGACGCTGTCCTCGACGAGGAGCCGGTGCACCTGCACCGGTCGCAGCTGGCCCATCCGGTGCACCCGGCCCACGGCCTGGTCCTCGACGGCCGGGACGAGCTGCGGCTCGGTGATGACGACGATGCTCGCCGCCTGGATGTTGAGGCCGACGCCGCCTGCGGCGACCTGGCTGACGAGGACGGAGCCCGCGGGAGCGGTGGCGAACTCGTCGACGACCTCCTGCCGCCGAGCGGCCGCCACCGAGCCGGTGATCGGCCCGTAGGCCCGCACCCCCGTGACGCCCTCGACCTCCTCCGCGACCCGGGCGACGACGTCCCGGAAGAAGGAGAAGACGACGACGCGCTGTCCGCCGTCGCGGGCCTCCGCGACGATCTCGAGCAGCCGCTCGAGCTTCGCCGAGTCGCGCGGGTCGGGAACCGTGAGGTCGGCCCGCCGCATCGCCATGAGGTTCCCCGCTGCGACCGCCTCCCGGTAGCGGTGCTCTCCGGCCGGGGTGAAGGCCTCCCACTCGTCGACGACGAGGCGGGGCGGCAGCTCGACCAGGACGTCCTCGAGGTTGCGGCGCAGGTAGACCGGGGCGATGTGGCGGCGGAACGCCTCCGCGCCGAGGACCCCGACGTCGGGCGGGAGGGAGGCGACGAGCTCGGGCTGGAGCAGCCGGGCGAGCGAGAGCAGCTCCTCGACCCGGTTGAGCAGCGCCGTCCCGGTGAGCAGGAGCACCCGCTCGCACCGCCCCGCCCAGGCCGCGACCTCCCGGGTGCGCCGGGCAGCGGGGTTCTTCACGTAGTGCGCCTCGTCGACGACGAGCAGCGCCGGCGGCGTCCCTGTCGGAAAGTGGGCTGTCGGCGGGAAGTGGGCTGTCGGTGAGAGGTGGGGGGCTGTCGGGAGGTGG
>DAHVRG010000327.1 GCA_027322565.1 Georgenia sp. | reverse complement strand
CGCCGGCTACGTCGAGCCGGGGGAGGCGCTCGAGGCGGCAGTGCGGCGCGAGGTCGGCGAGGAGACGGGGATCGTCGTCGGGCCCGTGCGGTACGAGGGCAGCCAGCCCTGGCCCTTCCCCTGCTCGCTCATGATGGCGTTCCGCGCGGAGGTCGCCGCGGGAGCGAGCACCGACGTCGTCGTAGACGGCGTCGAGCTCACCGACGCGCGCTTCTTCACCCGGGCCGAGCTGGGTGCGGCGGTCGCCGAGGGCGCGGTGCACCTGCCGATGCGGTCCTCGATCGCCCGGTCGCTCATCGAGGACTGGTTCGGCGGGCCGCTGCCCGACCGGAGCGCGCGCTGAGCCCGCACCGGGAGCGGGTGTGCGGGCGGCGGGCTCAGCCCAGCCGGCCCCTGACCTCCGCGAGGGAGGGGTTGGTCGCCGCCGATCCGTCCGGGAAGAGCACGGTGGGCACGGTCCGGTTGCCCTCGTTGACCTCTTCGACGAAGCTCGCCGCCTCGGGGTGCTCCTCGATGTTCACCTCCCGGTAGGTGATGCCCTCGCCGTCGAGCTGGGTCTTCAGCCGGCGGCAGTAGCCGCACCAGGAGGACGTGTACATCGTGATCGTGCCGGGCTGCGGCGTCGTCGTGGGCATTGTTCTCCTCTGTCGCGGACAGCTGTCGTCAACCGGCCCAACGACCACCGGGCGCCGGATATTTCAGGCGGTCGCGTAGCTCTTGATGTTGGCGAAGGCGTCCATCGCCACTGGCCCCAGCTCCCGGCCCACCCCGGAGCGCTTGGTGCCCCCGAAGGGCAGCGTCGACGGGGCGGCGAGCCACCCGTTGATGCCCACGCCCCCGACGTCGAGCCGCCGGGCGACGTCCCGCGCCTCCTCGAGGTCGGCGGAGAAGACCGTGCCGTTGAGCCCGTACGGCGAGCTGTTGGCGAGCTCGACGGCCGCGTAGGCGTCGGGCACCCGGTAGACCATGCCGAGCGGCCCGAAGGCCTCCTCGTGGTAGACCCGCATCTCGGGGGTGATGTCGGTGATGACCGCGGGGCGGAACCAGGCCCCCGGGCCGGGGAGCCGGCCACCGGCGACGAGGACGGTCGCGCCCTTGGCGACGGCGTCGTCGTACTGGGACTGCAGCCGTGCAGCGGCCTCGGTGCTCGACAGCGGACCCACGGTCGTGGCCGGGTCGAGGGGGTCACCCACGGTCTGGTCGGCGAACACGGCGGTGAACGCGGCCACGAACTCCTCGGCGACGGCGTCGGTGACGATGACGCGCTTGGGCGCGATGCATGCCTGGCCGCAGAGGAGGAGCCGGCCCTGGGCGGCGGTGGCCGCGGCCCGCGGCACGTCCGCGCTGTCGAGCACGACGAACGGGTCCGATCCGCCGAGCTCGAGCACGACCGGCTTGATGTGCCGCCCGGCCTGCTCACCGACGGCGGACCCGGCCCGGTCCGAGCCGGTGAGCGTGACGGCTCGTACCCGCGGGTCGGCGATGAGCTCGGAGACCTGGTCGGTGGAGAGCAGCACCGTGCGGTAGACGTCCTCCGGGAAGCCCGCCTCGTGCACGAGGGCGTCGAGCAGCAGCGTCGAACCGGGGGTGATCTCCGCGGGCTTGAGCAGCACGGTGTTGCCGAGCATGAGGTTGGGCGCTGCAGCCCTGACCGCCTGGTAGAGCGGCAGGTTCCACGGCTCGATGCCGAGGACGACGCCCACCGGCTCGCGGCGCGTCACGGCGGCGCCGAACCCGGGCACGGTGGCCTCGACGTCGGCGAGCAGGGCAGGGCCGTGGTCGGCCAGGTAGGTGAGGACGTCGACGACGGTGGTGACCTCGAGCATCGAGTGGGCCAGCGGCTTGCCCATCTCCATGGTCGACTGCCGGGCCAGCTCCTCCGCGTGGCTCTCGACGAGAGCGGCGAGGCGCCGGAAGCACCGCACCCGTTCCGTCAGCGGCGTGTCCCGCCAGGCCGGGAACGCCGCGTGGGCCCGCGCGAGCGCGTCCTCGACCTCCGCGGCGGAGAGCGCGGGGTACTCGCGGACCAGCTTCCCCGTCGCCGGGTCGAGGCTGCGGTAGGTGTTGGTCCGGGTCGCCGTCGTCGTCGTGGTCAATCTCGGCTCCTCTCGTCGGTGGGGAGCCGGTTCTTGCCGCGCGCCCGCTCGGCGCCCGTGCGACCCCCCGTCTGCCGGCACGGGAGAATCTATCCACAGACCGGACCGGTGCGGCCGGCATGTCGGCGGGAGTTGCGAGACTGGGGGCGATGACGACGATCCCCAGCAGCGAGGAGCTTCTCGAGGCCCTGGACGACGACCAGCGCGCCGTCGCCCAGCACCTCACCGGACCCCTGTGCGTGCTCGCCGGCGCCGGTACCGGCAAGACCCGCGCGATCACCTACCGCATCGCCCACGGCGTGCGGTCGGGCGTGTACAACCCGACGACCGTGCTCGCCGTGACCTTCACGGCGCGGGCCGCGGGGGAGATGCGGTCACGGCTGCGTGACCTCGGCGTCGGCGGGGTGCAGGCGCGCACCTTCCACGCCGCCGCCCTGCGCCAGCTCTCCTACTTCTGGCCGGCGGCGATCGGCGGTGGCGTGCCGCGCCTCCAGGAGCACAAGGCCCCGCTGGTCGCGGAGGCGTCCTCGCGGCTCGGTCTCGCCGTGGACCGCGTGAGCATCCGCGACCTCGCGGCCGAGATCGAGTGGGCCAAGGTCAGCCTCGTCACCGCCGAGGACTACGTCACCCGCGCTGCGTCGGCCGGCCGGGAGGAGGCGCCCGCGGGGCACGACCGCGCCACGGTCGCGCGTCTCGTCGAGCTCTACGAGGACGTCAAGACGGAGCGGGGTGTCATCGACTTCGAGGACGTCCTCCTCCTCATGGTCGGCATCCTCGAGGAACGCGAGGACATCGCCGCCGAGATCCGCCGGCAGTACCGCCACTTCGTCGTCGACGAGTACCAGGACGTCTCGCCGCTGCAGCAGCGGCTGCTCGACCTGTGGCTGGGGGAGCGCACCGAGCTGTGCGTCGTCGGGGACGTGTCGCAGACGATCTACAGCTTCACCGGCGCCACCCCGGACTTCCTCACCGAGTTCCCGCGGCGCTTCCCGGACGCCGCCGTCGTCCGCCTCGTCCGGGACTACCGCTCCACCCCCCAGGTGGTCTCGCTCGCCAACAGTGTCCTCGAACGGGCGGGGCGGCACCGCTCCAGCGCCGCCGTCCACCTCGTCGCCCAGCGCCCCTCCGGTCCCGCGGTGCGGTTCGAGGCCTTCGACGACGACGTCGCCGAGGCCGCGGGGGTCGCGGCGCGCATCGCGGCGCTGGAGAAGGCCGGGGTCCCCCGCAGCGAGATCGCCGTGCTCTACCGCACCAACGGGCAGGCCGAGGCGCTGGAGCAGGCACTGGCACAGGCGGGGATCGGGTACCTCGTCCGCGGCGGCGAACGGTTCTTCTCCCGCCGCGAGGTCCGGGAGGCGATGGTGCTGCTCCGCGGTGCGGTGCGCACCATGGCGGGGCACCCGATGCCCGAGGCGGTCCGTGACGTCCTCGCCGGTGCCGGCTGGTCCCCCGAGCCGCCGGCCGCCCGCGGTGCCGCACGGGAGCGGTGGGAGTCGCTGCAGGCGCTCGTCGCGCTCGCCGACGACCTCGCCGCCACGCGCGGGGCGGACCTCGCCGGCCTCGTCGCCGAGCTGGAGGAGCGGGCGGGGGCGCAGCACGCGCCGACCATCTCGGGGGTGACCCTCGCGTCCCTCCACGCCGCCAAGGGGCTGGAGTGGGACGCCGTGTTTCTCGTCGGGGTGAGCGAGGGCCTGCTGCCGATCTCGCTCGCCGAGACCGACGAGGCGATCGCGGAGGAGCGTCGGCTGCTCTACGTCGGGATCACCCGCGCCCGCGAGCACCTCATGCTCTCCTACGCCCGGGCGCGCACCGTCGGTGGACGGGCGAGCCGCAAGCCCTCCCGGTTCCTCGACGGGCTGTGGCCCGAGGACGGCGACGCCCGGCGTCGTCCCGCTCCGCGCCGCGAGCGGCGGGACCGCGTCGCCGAGCTGGCCGCGAGCGACCCCGAGGCGGCCGAGCTCTTCGAGCGGCTCCGAACGTGGCGCGGCCAGGTCGCCACGGCGACCGGCAAGCCGCCCTACACCGTCCTCCACGACACGACGCTCGCCGCGATCGCCGAGGCCCGGCCCAAGGACCTACGTCAGCTCGGCTTCCTCCGGGGCGTCGGTGCCGCCAAACTCCAGGCCTACGGGCCGGCGGTGCTCGCCCTCGTCCGCGGCGAGGAGGTCGTCGTCCCGCCACCGGGGGCGTGACCGAGATTTTCCTGGTGAGAAGCGCGAGTTCTTGCGGTTTTCACGCCCGCGCGTTGTCGCGGAAAAATCTCCTCGTTAAATACCTTGCCCGCCGCTCGAGCCGAGGCGTAGTGTCCTATTCGTCCGTGACCGGAACGGGACGTGTGCCTAGCCAGCACGTGAGCGTCCCCCGCGCGAAGGGGAGGTGAACTGCAGTGACCAACATCCGACTGATGGATGCCGCCGGCCGAACTCTCGGCATGCGCGCCGGTCTGCCCGCGTTCACCGCGGCACCCGCCCGCCCTCGCCTCAAGCCTGCCGGCAGCGCCGCAGGCAGCCCGTTCCGGACGCTGTAGAACCGCACACGTTCTCCGCCGGACCGCGCTGCCCCAGACCGCGGTCCGCCCCTCCCGGGGAATCGCCGCAGGTCCCGTCCAGACCCGGTACTCGCACTCACGGAGAAAGTCGTGCAACTCACCACCCTTCTCGACCGACTGAGCCAGGGGTCCTCACAGTCGTGGCCGCTCCTCGAGGAGCCGGACCTCTCGCTGGTCGAGCCGACCGTGGTCGCGCCGTGCCAGGAGGCGGAGGACCCCGACCTCTGGTTCGCGGAGCGACAGGCGGACGTCGAGTTCGCCAAGGCACTGTGCCGCAGCTGTCCCGTGCGCGAGGCATGCCTCGCCGGCGCGATCGAGCGCGCCGAGCCGTGGGGTGTCTGGGGCGGCGAGGTCTTCATCGGCGGCCAGGTCGTCGCGACCAAGCGCGGTCGGGGACGCCCTCGTAAGCAGCAGCCGGCGGCTTGACCGAGCCGCCGACAGCGGCGGTCCGCGACTCAGCTGGAAGGCCGGTGCACCCGCAGTCCGGGTGCACCGGCCACTGCTGTGTCTGAGGGACGGCGCGGCGGGCGTCGACCACGAGGCTCGTGCCCGCGGTCGCCACCGGTCGCCGGTCGAGGAAGGCCAGGGCCTGCACGACCGCGGTCGCGGCCGCGAGGAGCGCCGTACCCGCCTCGACACCCCGCGGGGGTGTGCCGAGGAGCTGGGTGGCGACCGCCGGCCAGCGGTCGTCGGCGTCGGTCCGGTGCAGCTCCACGCAGCGCCCGCACGGGCCGTGCCCGGGAGTGACGAGTGGACCGACGGCGACGTCGACCTCCCGCGCCACGACGAGGAGGTGGGCGACGTCCTCCCGGACGAGCGGCCGCAGCCGGACCGGGTCGCTGACGTCCTGCTCGACGAGGACGACGAGGTCCGGACGCGTCCGCGCGGGTGCCGAGGTCCGCAGGTTCGGGTGGGTGAGACGCAGCGCCACCCGGGCGCGCTCGCCCCGCCGCTCACCGACGTCGGACAGGACGTAGCCGCCCAGCCCGACGTCGTCGCGGCGCACCCTGCCGCCGTCCTCGACGAGCAGTGTGCCCACGCCGGCGGCCGCCAGGC
>DAHVRG010000294.1 GCA_027322565.1 Georgenia sp. | reverse complement strand
CGCCGGGCCGCGCAGTCCGTCCACGAGTCCGGCTCCAAGGCCGGCTCCGCCGGGCACCTGCTCGACCCCGACGTGCAGCGCGTGCTGCTCGAGGACCGGGTCGAGACCATGGTCGCGCAGATCGCCGGCGCGCTGCGCGACGTCAAGGACGCCGCGCCCGAGAAGGCCGCCGCCGTGTTCAACGAGCACCAGGACGAGCTCATCGCCGCCGCCCGGGCGCACGCAGACCTGCTCCAGTGGGAGGCCTTCACCGCTGCCCTGCCCGCCGTGCCGGATGGCGCGACCCGCCAGGTGCTCACCTGGCTCCGGGACCTCTACGGCCTCGAGCGCATCGAGCGGAACCTCGCCTGGTACCTCGTCAACGGGCGGCTGACGGCGCAGCGTGCCCGCGTGGTCACCGGGTACATCAACCGGCTGCTCGCCCGTCTCCGCCCGCACGCCGTCGACCTCGTGGACGCCTTCGGCTACACCGACGCGCACCTGCGGGCACCGATCGCCTCCGGGGCCGAGCGTCGCCGGCAGGAGGAGGCCGAGACCCACCTGCGCCGGCGCCGGGCCCTGCCCGACCGCATCGGCGCCGTCGGCTGACCAGGGGACCGGCTCGAGCCGGTCCCCTGCGCCCCTCTCGGTCGTCCGGACTTCGGACCGGGAGGGGCGCGCGCATGTCCACGATGCGCCGAAAGTTTCGGAACCGCTGCACCGTTGTTTCGACCAGGCGGCCTGGCTATGGTGGCCTCCGACGTGACGCCGATCGCGAAGGAGCGACCATGATGCGCCGACGACGCGCAGAAACTTTCGCAACTGTCCTGCTCGCCGGGGGGCTGGTCCTCGGAGCCGCAGCCGGTGCCGTGCCGGCCGCCGCGCAGGACCACCCGCTGACCACGGACTTCGAGGCGGGCCTCGGACCGTGGCAGCCGCGTGGGGACAACACCGTGGTGCACAGCGACGCCGAGTCCCGGAGCGGGGAGCACAGCGCCCTGGTGACCGACCGCACCGAGGCCTGGCACGGGATCGGGGCCGACGTCACCGAGCACTTCGGTGAGGGCCTCGCCTACACCGTCTCCGCCTGGGTCAAGCTCCCCGAGGGCAGCCCGGAGCCGGCGGACGTGCGGCTGAGCATCCAGCGGGAGGTCTCCGGCGCCGACACCGCCTACGACACCATCGCCACCGTCGACGGCGTCACCGACGCGGAGTGGGTCGAGGTCAGCGCCACCTACACCATGGCGCCGGCCGACTCGGCGCTCCTCTACCTCGAGACGGCCTCGGGCACCGCCGACCTCCTCGTCGACGACATCGTCGTCGAGAGCCCGGAGCAGGCCATCGAGCCCGACATCCCCTCCCTGCAGGACGAGCTGCCGTGGCCGATCGGCGTCGCCATCGACGAGCGCGAGACGACGGGCGCTCCGGCCCAGCTGGTGACCAAGCACTTCGGCCGGCTCACCGCCGAGAACCACATGAAGCCCGAGGCCATCCAGCCGGAGGAGGGAGTCTTCACCTTCGCGGCGGCCGACCAGCTCGTCGACTTCGCCGTGGCCAACGGCATGGACGTCTACGGACACACCCTCGTATGGCACAGCCAGACGCCGGACTGGTTCTTCGAGGACGCCGAGGGCAACCCGCTGACCGACAGCGCGGAGCACCAGGAGCTGCTCCGGGAGCGGATGCGTACCCACATCCACACCGTCGCCGACCACTTCCGCGAGCGCTACGGCGAGTACGGCAGCGCGGGCAACCCGATCGTCGCCTTCGACGTCGTCAACGAGGCCATCGCCGAGAACGAGGACGACGGGCTGCGCCGCAGCCCCTGGTACCGGGTGCTCGGCGAGGAGTACCTCGACCTCGCCTTCCAGTACGCCGACGAGGCCTTCGGCGACGCCGTCACCCTCGTCCTCAACGACTACAACACCGAGCTGCCCGCCAAGCGGCAGGCGATGGTGGACGTCGCCGGCCGGCTGCTCGAGCGCGGCGCCCCCCTCGATGCGCTGGGCCACCAGTTCCACGTCAGCCTCGTCCAGCCCGTCTCGCAGATGCGGGCGAGTATCGACGCCTTCGCCGAGCTGGGCCTGCCCCAGGTGGTGACCGAGCTCGACGTCCAGATCGACGGCACCGTCACCGCCGAGCGGCTCGTCGAGCAGGGCTACTACTTCGCACAGGTCTTCGACATGCTCCGCGAGTACCCGGACCTGCTCGCCGTCACGGTCTGGGGCCCCTACGACAGCCGGAGCTGGCGCGACGGCGCCCCGCTCGTCTTCGACGACTACCTGCGCGCCAAGCCTGCCTACTGGGGCATCGTCGACCCGACGCAGCTGCCGCCGCTCACCCGCAACCTCAATGTCCACGCCGGCGACGTCCCTGCAGACGAGACGGGGCTCGGCGCGCTGGACTGGGAGCTCCTCCCGCTCACTGACATCGCCTCCCGCGACGCCGGCGTCACCGCCTTCCAGGCCCGCTGGTCGCCCGACGGGCTCACCCTCTACGTCGAGGTCGCCGACGCCACCGACGACGGCGCGGACGACCGGGTGGAGGTCTTCACCGCCGGCGCGGTCGCCTCCGTCACCCGCGACGGGAGCACCTCCACCAGTGCGGCGACGGAACCCACCGACACCGGGTACGCCGTCGTCGTCGACCTCCCGGTGGAGGGCCTGGAGGAGGGAGCCGCCCTGCCGCTCGACGTCCGCGTCACCGACGGGGCGACCGGCGAGCAGGTCTCGTGGAACGACCGGACCCACGGCCAGGAGGACGGTGAGCGGCTCGGCACCGCCACCCTCGTCGAGCCGCTCGCGTTCACCCCCGTGCCGCGTGCGGCGGCCGAGCCGGTGGTCGACGGCGAGATCGAGGACGTCTGGGCCGACGCCTCCGTCGTCACCACCGACGTCCAGGTCGAGGGCGAGCCCGGCGCCACCGCCGAGGTGCGCCTGCTGTGGACGCCCGAGCGGGTCCACCTCCTCTTCGAGGTCACCGACGAGGCGCTCGACGACGCGAGCTCCAACGCGTGGGAGCAGGACTCGGTGGAGGTCTTCCTCGACCCGGACAACGCCAAGGCCGGTGCCTTCCGGCCCGAGGACGGCCAGTACCGGGTGAGCTTCGCGAACGCGGTGTCGATCAGCGGGGACCTCGCGGTCATCGGGGAGAACCTCACGAGTGCGACGGCGCAGACCGACGACGGGTACGTCGTCGAGCTCGCCCTCGAGCTGGGACGCGAGGCGCAGGCCGGCGACCTCGTCGGCCTCGAGATCCAGGTCAACGACGCGACCGACGGCGTGCGGCACTCCGTGCGCACGTGGTCCGACCCCACCGGCCGGTCCTACCAGGACACCTCGCGCTGGGGGGTGGCCCAGCTCGTCGCCGCCGACGACGGGGACGGTGGGGACGGCGACGACACCGGCGACGGGACGGGTGACGACGGCGACGGCGGTGGGGCCGCCGACGACACCGGCGGCACCGACGACACCGACGACGGCGCCGCGGACGACGACGCGGACGACACCGCCGACGACACGGGCGGCGGCCGCGGCACCCTGCCGACGACCGGCGTGAGCGTCACCGCCCTCGTCGTGCTGGCCACCGCGGTGCTCCTCCTCGGCGCGGCGGCCACCGTCCGGGCCCGAGCAGCTCGCCGCTGACCGCCTCCGCCGTGGGCCGGCCGTCCCCCGTCGGCCGGTCCACGGCGGTCCGCCAGGTGGCTGCGGCGACGCCGGCCTCCCGCCGGGACGGTAGATTGTCCGCCGTGCATGCCTTTGCCGTTCCATTACGGGGCCCCCATGACTGACACGCACCAGTCCGACACCGTCGCGCAGGCCGCGGCCACGCCGGACGTCACCCTCCCGTACCGCGAGCTCGGCCTCACGGACGACGAGTACGAGCGGATCGTGCAGATCCTCGACCGCCGACCGACCGCCGCCGAGCTGGCGATGTACTCGGTCATGTGGTCGGAGCACTGCTCCTACAAGTCCTCCAAGACCCACCTGCGCCAGTTCGGCGAGAAGATGACCGAGGAGATGCGCAGGCACCTCCTCGTCGGCATGGGCCAGAACGCCGGCGTCGTCGACATCGGTGACGGCTGGGCGGTGACCTTCAAGGTCGAGTCGCACAACAGCCCGAGCTTCGTCGAGCCGTACCAGGGTGCGGCCACCGGTGTCGGCGGCATCGTCCGCGACATCATCTCGATGGGCGCCCGCCCCGTGGCCGTCATGGACCAGCTGCGGTTCGGGGCCATCGACCACCCGGACACCGCGCGTGTCCTCCACGGCGCCGTCGCCGGGGTCGCCGGGTACGCCAACAGCCTCGGGGTGCCCAACATCGGCGGTGAGACCGAGTTCGACGCCTCCTACCAGGGCAACCCGCTGGTCAACGCGCTCTGCCTCGGCGTGCTCCGCCACGAGGACATTCACCTCGCCAATGCCTCCGGCGCCGGGAACAAGGTCGTCCTCTTCGGTGCCCGGACCGGGGGCGACGGCATCGGCGGAGCCTCCATCCTCGCGTCGGAGACCTTCGAGGACGGGATGCCCACCAAGCGGCCCAGCGTCCAGGTAGGCGACCCGTTCATGGAGAAGGTCCTCATCGAGTGCTGCCTCGAGCTCTACGCCGCCGGCGTGGTCGAGGGGATCCAGGATCTCGGCGCCGCCGGCATCTCGTGCGCCACGTCCGAGCTAGCCTCCAACGGCGACTCCGGCATGCACGTGGACCTGGAGAACGTGCTGCTGCG
>DAHVRG010000254.1 GCA_027322565.1 Georgenia sp. | reverse complement strand
GCTGCTGATGAAGGCGATCTACGAGCTCCACCCCGACTACACGGGCTCGACCGTGTGGTGGGGCGACCCCGAGCAGGACTGGGGCCTGGCCACCCTCGAGGGCGGGGACGTCATGCCGATCGGCAACGGCGCGGTCCTCATCGGCAAGAGCGAACGGACCTCGCGGCAGGCGATCACCCAGGTCGCGGCCGCGCTCTTCGCGCAGGAGGCGGCCACGCGCGTCGTCGTCGCCCGGATGCCCAAGCTGCGGGCCGCGATGCACCTCGACACCGTGTTCACCTTCGCCGACCGCGACGTCGTCACCTACTACCCGGACATCGTCGACGGCATCACCGCCGTCTCGCTGCGGCCTGCCGACGACGGCGGCCTGGACGTCACCGTGGAGCAGTCCCCGTTCCTCGACGTCGTCGCCGACGCCCTGGGGCTCGACCGGCTGCGGGCGGTGGAGCCCGGCGGCGGGTGGTACGCCGGCGAGCGGCAGCAGTGGGACAGCGGGAACAACGCGGTGGCCGTCGAGCCCGGTGTGGTCTTCACCTACGACCGCAACACCCACACCAACGAGCTCCTCCGCCAGGCGGGGGTGGAGGTCATCCCGATCGTCGGATCCGAGCTCGGCCGCGGACGGGGCGGCGGCCACTGCATGACCTGTCCGATCTCCCGCGAGCCGGTCGACCTCTAACCCCCGGGGAGGCCGGCCCGTCAGCGCGGGCCGCCTCGGACGCATCCTCCGGCGCCGTGGGGCGACCGGGCAAATCCCTTGTCCGCGGCCGCCGAGGGGACCACCCTGGAGCCATGGCCCTCTCGCCGGCACAGGCACGTGCCGAGTTCGGCGCAACGGCCGGCTACCTGGCCGCCGCCTCGATGGGTCTGCCGTGCCGCGGGACCGTCGCGGCGCTCCGGGAGGACCTCGCCGCCACCTTCGCCGGCGAGCGCACACCGGTCGACTACGACGAGGCGGTCGCCACCGGGCGGGCGCTGTACGCCCGGCTCGTCGGAGTCGCCGCCGAGGACGTGGCGACCGGCTCCCAGACGTCGGTGCTCGCCGCCGTGGTCGCGGCATCGCTGCCCGCAGGTTCGGAGGTGCTCACCGTCGAGGGTGAGTTCACCTCCATGACCTACCCCTTCCTCGTGCGCCCGGACCTCATCGTCCGTGCGGTCCCGCTCCCCGGGCTCGCCGAGGCGGTCCACGACGGCACGACCCTCGTCGCCTTCTCCTACGTCCAGTCCGCGACAGGGGACGTCGCCGACATCGACGCCGTCGCCCGCCAGGCGCAGCGGCACGGCGCGCGCACGTTCTGCGACGTCACGCAGGCGGCAGGCGTCCACCCGGTGGACGCCGCGAAGTTCGACCTCACGGTCTGTCACGCCTACAAGTGGCTGTGCGCCCCGCGGGGCGCGGCGTTCCTCACCGTGCGCGGGTGCCTGGCGGAGGAGATCCGCCCGGCGCAGGCGGGGTGGTACGCCGGGCGGGACGTCTGGGGGTCGACCTACGGGCACACGCTGGACCTCGCGCCCGGGGCGCGGCGCTTCGACGTGTCCCCCGTCTGGCCGGCCTGGGTCGGCGCGGTGCCCGCGCTGGAGCTCTTCACCTCGCTCGACGTCGCCGAGGTGTGGCGACACAGCGCCGCCCTCGCGGCGAGCACCCTCGAGGCGCTCGGCGAGCCGGTCCGCCGCCAGGCGATCGTGACGCTCCCCGACGAGGACGGCGCGCGGCTGCGGGCCCTCACCGCGGCGGGTGTGCGCGCGAGCGGCCGGGCCGGGCGGCTGCGGCTGGCCTTCCACCTGTGGAACGACGAGGACGACGTCGAGCGGGTGGTGCGCGCCCTGCACCGGGCGCGGACGACCGCATAGGTCCCCACCCCGGGCCCGCCTGCCGGGCACTCAGCTGCCTGGCGCCTCGTCCCCGGCGGCGGCGGCGCGCGCGAGGAGGAACTCCTGCTCCGCGGCGTTGCCCGTGGAGCGTGCGGCCGTCCGGTACTCGGCGGCAGCCTCCTGCGGTCTGCCGAGCCGCCGGAGGAGGTCGGCGCGCACCGTGTGGAACGGGTGGTAGCCCGCGAGCGGCAGTGCGTCGACGACCTCCAGCGCGACCGCCGGTCCGCGTACCTCGGCCAGCGCGACGGCACGGTTGAGCGCCACCACCGGCGTCGGCTGGAGGACCACGAGCGCGTCGTAGATCGCCAGGATGCTGCCCCAGTCGGTGTCCGCGGCACTTCGCGCGGTGCCGTGGACCGCGGCGACGGCCGCCTGGAGCTGGTACGGGCCCGGTCGCCCGCGGCGCAGGCACTGGCGGACGAGCTCCCGGCCCTCGGTGAGGAGCGCGCCGTCCCACCGCGTCCGGTCCTGCTCGGGCAGCGGGACGAGCGCACCGTCGGGACCGGTGCGGGCGGGGCGGCGCGCCTCGGTGAGCAGGAGGAGCGCGAGCAGCCCGCGGACCTCCGGCTCGTCCGGCATGAGGGTCACGAGGAGGCGGGCGAGCCGGACCGCCTCGGCGCACAGGTCGGCCCGGGCGAGGGTGTCGCCCGACGTCGCGGCGTATCCCTCGTTGAAGACGAGGTAGACGACCGCGAGGACGGGCCGCAACCGGTCGGGCAGCTCGGCGTCGTCGGGGACGCGGTACGGGATCCGGGCGTCACGGATCTTGCCCTTCGCCCGTACGAGGCGCTGCGCCATGGTCGTCTCCTTGACGAGGAAGGCGCGGGCGATGTCCGCGGTGCTCAGGCCGCCGAGCAGCCTGAGCGTGAGGGCCACCTGGGCCTCGGTGGACAGCGCCGGGTGGCAGCAGGTGAAGATGAGGCGCAGCCTCTCGTCCGGCACGGGTCCCACCTCCTCGGGCTCGTCGCGGGCGTGGAGCAGTGCGGCCTGGGCGTACCGGTCCCGGCGGGACGCCTCCCGGCGCAGCCGGTCGATCGCCCGGCGCCGCGCGGTGGTGACGAGCCAGCCGGCCGGGCTCGGCGGGAGCCCGGCGGCTGGCCACCGCTCGAGCGCGGCGACGAAGGCGTCCTGGGCCGCCTCCTCGGCGAGCCCGATGT
>DAHVRG010000243.1 GCA_027322565.1 Georgenia sp. | reverse complement strand
ACCCGACTTCAAGGCCTGCTCGATACGCCGCGGCTGGCCCTCCATGCCGGCGGCGTCCCAGTTGACCTCGCCGGCGTAGAGGACGGCGTTGCGCCCCTTGCCGAGGTCGACGAACGCCGCCTCCATGCTCGGCAGCACGTTCTGCACGCGGCCGAGGTAGATGTTGCCGACCATCGAGGTCTGGGTCTCGCGGGCGACGTAGTGCTCGACGAGCACGCCGTCCTCGAGGACCGCGATCTGGGTGCGGCCGTCACGCTCGCGCACGACCATCGAACGGTCGACCGACTCGCGCCGGGCGAGGAACTCCGCCTCGGTGAGCGTGGTGCGGCGACGGCCGGCGTCCCGTCCCTCGCGGCGCCGCTGACGCTTGGCCTCGAGGCGGGTCGAGCCCTTGAGCGCGGTGATCTCGTCCCGCGCCGCTCGGCCCTCCCGGGAGTTCGCCGTGCCGTCGTCCGCGCGGCTGCTCCGGCGGCGGCGCCGCCGGCGGCGGCTCGTGGTCTCGCCGTCGTCCTCCGACTCGCCGTCCTGCGTGTCGCCGCTCTCGCCGGTGTCGTCCTGGTCCGTGGTCTCCGCCTCGGCGTCCGCGGCCTGCTCGGTGCCGCCGTCGGGCTCGTCGGTGCCGGAGTCCTCCGAGTCGCTCTCGGGCTCCTCGCGGTTGCCGCCCCGGTTCCGTCGGCCCCGGCCCCCGCGGCGTCGGCGGCGGCGCTGACCGCCCTCGCCCGACCCGTCGGAGCTCTCCGTGGTCCCGGTGGTCTCGTCCTCGGTGCTCTCGCCGTCGGTCCGGGCCGCGTCCTCGCCGGCCGTGTCGGCCGTCGCGTCGGCCGGCCCGTCGTCCTGCGCCGTCTCCGGCTCGGCGGCGGGCGCGGCCGGCCGCTCGCGCGGTGGGCCCGCCTCGGCGCGTACGCGCCGGCGCGCGCGGGTGGGGTCGGGAGCCTGGAAGAGCAGCGCCGTCGCCGGGAGCCGCACCTCCTCCTGGGACTCGTCGTCCTCGGCCTCGGACTCCTCCGTGGCCGCGACGGCAGGGGCGTCGGTGGCCGGTGCGGCACTGAACTCGGCGAGGACGTCGATCTTCTGCTCGGGGCCGCGTGCCTTGCGGGATGAGCGCCGGCGTGCGGGCTGCGGCTGCTCGTCGGAGCTCTCGTCGGCCGCCGACGCGGCTGCGTCGGCCGTCTCGCCGCCGCCCGTCGCCGCCTGGTCGGCTCCGGCGTCGTCCGACGCGGCGGAGGTGGACTTCCGCCGTGCGGGCTTCCGCTTGGCCGGGGCCTCGGCCGCAGGTGCCGCGGCGTCGGGCGCCTCGGAGGCGGCGGCCTCGTCCGCGGGCTGGTCGGCCCTGTCGGCGGCGGTCTTGGTCGCGCGGGTCGTGCGCTTCGTGCGGCTGCGGCGGGCGGGTGCGGCCGGCTCACCCGCGGCCGGCTCCTCGGCGGGGGCCGAGCTCTCCTGAATCCCCTCGTCCGACGCGCCGGTGTCAGCCGCGTCGGCCGCGTCGCTCGCGTCGGCCGGCGCGCTGGTCGACTTCGTGGACCGGCGCGTGGTGCGGCGCTTCGGCGTCTTCGCCGGCTGCTCGTCGCCCGAGTCGGCGGGAGCGGGGCTCGGCGCCTCCTCGGCGGGTGCGGGGGCCGCGCCCTCCGTGGCGTCGGCCGGCTGCTCACCGGCTGCGGGGGTGGTCGTGCGACGGCTGCGGGTGGTGCGCCGGCGAGGCGGCGTGTCGGTGGCGGGCTGCTGCGCCGCGGCGTCGCCCGCTGCCGCGGCCTCCTCCGCCGTGCCTCCCGCCGGCGCGCCGGCGTCCTCCTGCGCCTCGGGGGCGTCGGACGACGTCGTGGTCGCCCTGGCCGTGGACTTGCGCGGGGTTCGCCTGCGTGGCCGGGTCTCGCCGCTCTCCTGCGGGGTCTCCTCGGTGGCCTGCTCGGTGGGTGCCGAGGTCGCCCGAGTGACCCGGCGGCGCTTGGGCTGCGCTGTGCCCTCCGCCGACGATTCAGCGTCTGGTGTCGTGTTCATGGACTTGTCCTTCGCCGTGGTCACCTTCCACACCGTCGGCGCCACGGCCGGTTCGTCGTCGTCGGCTGCGGCCGACGCCGGAAGTCATCTGTCACGTCCGTGCTCCGCGTGGTCCGCGTCGCACTGACGGCGACGGCGTCACAGGCGCCGCCAGCACGACCCGGAGGACGCACGGCGAAGGCTCCTACCGCTTCAGCAAGCAGCGCACTCACCCGGGTGGTGAGGCGGCGCGAAGCCGGGCAGGTACCTGTTTCGTCGTCGGGCCGGCGAACGGGGTGTGGACCTGTCCCCCAACCACGAGAAGTATCGCACAGCGCACCCCGGTCGGCCGGGACGACACCCGGTGTGGTTCGAAGGACCTTGGTCCCAGTGCCGCTTTCCCCGGATTCCTACGGTGAACGAGTACCCGTGACGACGTGGGTACCTCGCAGGTTGGAGGAGATTCGGCAGTGGAAGCACTGGACCTGGCCAGGTGGCAGTTCGGGATCACAACCGTGTACCACTTCATCCTGGTACCCCTGACGATCGGGCTGTCCCCACTCGTCGCGCTCATGCACACCGTGTGGCTGCGCACGGGGAAGGAGCACTGGCACCGGTTGACGAGGTTCTTCGGCAAGATCCTCCTCATCAACTTCGCGCTCGGCGTGGCCACCGGCATCGTCCAGGAGTTCCAGTTCGGGATGAACTGGTCGGAGTACTCCCGGTTCGTCGGGGACATCTTCGGCGCGCCGCTCGCCATCGAGGCACTCGCCGCGTTCTTCCTCGAGTCGACCTTCCTCGGCCTGTGGATCTTCGGTGAGGACCGGCTGCCGAAGTGGCTGCACAACGCCTGCATCTGGGCCGTGGCCGTGGGCACCAACCTGTCCGCCTACTGGATCCTGTCCGCCAACTCGTGGATGCAACACCCGGTCGGGGCGGTGTTCAACCCCGAGACCGGCCGCGCCGAGCTCGACGGCGTCTCCGGCTTCTTCGAGGTGATGACCAACAACACCCTCATCGCGGCCTTCGCCCACACGGTCACCGCCTCCTTCCTCGTCGCCGGCACCTTCGTCGCCGGCGTCTGCGGCTGGTGGATCGTGCGCTCCGTACGCGCCGGCCGGACCGAAGAGGCCCGCAGCATCTGGCGCCCGGGTGCCTACCTCGGCCTCGTCGTCACACTCGTCGCCGGCCTCGGCGTCATCGTCAGCGGCGACGTCCAGGCCAAGCTCATGTACGAGCAGCAGCCGGGCAAGATGGCGGCCGCGGAGGCCGTCTGCGAAGGCGGGGAGGGCGTGGGCTTCTCCCTCCTGTCGATCGGGGTGCCGGGCAGCAACAGCTGTGAGGACCTCCACCACGTCCTCGAGATCCCCTACGTCACCTCGTTCCTCGCCACGGGCAGCTTCACCGGCCCGGACAGCTACCTCCCCGGCGTCGCCGACGTCCAGGAGCAGCAGATGGAGCTCTACGGACACCTCGACAGCGTCGACGAGAACACCGAGCTGTACCCCAACCTGTTCATCTCCTTCTGGAGCTTCCGGCTCATGATCGGCCTGGGCATCTTCTCCGCCGCCCTCGCGGTGGCCGGCCTGTGGCTGCTGCGCAAGGGCCGGGTCACCGGCTCCACGTGGTTCTCCCGGCTGTGCCTCGTCGCCCTGCCGATGCCCTTCCTCGCCTCGAGCTTCGGCTGGATCTTCACCGAGATGGGCCGCCAGCCGTGGGTGGTGCACCCCAACCCCGCCAACCCGGTGGACCAGGTCATGCTCCTCACCGTGGACGGCGTCTCGACCGTCGTCGAGCCCGGGACAGTGCTCCTGTCCCTCGTCGTGTTCACCCTGCTCTACCTGGCACTCGGCATCGTCTGGTACCGGCTCATCCGCCGCTACGTCCGGGAGGGTGTGGAGCCCATCGAGCGACCGGAGGCGAAGGACGTCGAACCCGAGCCCGAGCCCACCCTGTCCTTCGCGTACTGAGGAGTTAGACCGTGGACCTGTCACTGCTGTGGTTCCTGCTCATCGCCGTCCTGTGGACCGGCTACCTCGTGCTCGAGGGCTTCGACTTCGGCGTCGGGATGCTGCTGCGCACCTTCGCCCGGGACGAGCGGGAGCGCCGGGTCATGCTGCGCACCATCGGCCCGGTCTGGGACGGCAACGAGGTGTGGCTCCTCACCGCCGGCGGCGCGACCTTCGCCGCCTTCCCGGAGTTGTACGCCACGATGTTCTCCGGGATGTACCTTCCGCTGTTCGTCATCCTGCTCGCGCTCATCGTGCGGATCTGCGCCATCGAGTGGCGTTCCAAGATCGACAGCCGGCGGTGGCGTGGCCGCTGGGACTGGGCGCACGCCTTCGGCGCCTGGGTGCCCTCCATCCTGTGGGGCGTGGCCTTCGCCAACCTGGTCCAGGGAATGGACATCGAGCTGGTGGACGGCAACCACCAGCTCACCGGCGGGCTGCTCTCCCTCATCACCCCCTTCACCCTCCTCGGCGGCCTGGTCACCCTCGGCCTGTTCCTCACCCACGGGGCGATCTTCGTGGCGCTGAAGACCGCCGGCCCCATCCACATCCGCGCCGTGCGGCTGGCCCACCGGCTCGCCATCGGCTCCGGGGCGGTCTGCCTGGTGTGGGTGGTGTGGGCGCAGGTGTCCTACTCGGGCAACACCTTCTCCCTCATCCCGGCGGTGGTCGCCGCGCTCAGCCTGGTCGGTGTCGTCGTCGCGACCCGGCTGGCCCGCGAGGGCTGGGCCTTCGCCCTGCACACCGTCGGCATCGTCGGGGCGGTGGCGTTCATCTTCAGCTCGATGTACCCCTACGTCATGCCCTCGCGGCTCGACCCCGCGGCCTCGCTGTCCATCGCCGACGCCGCGGCCACCGAGTCCACGCTGACCGTGATGAGCGTCGTCGCGCTGATCTTCGTGCCGATCGTGCTCGCCTACCAGGGCTGGACCTACTGGGTGTTCCGCAAGCGGGTGTGGGCCAGTGACATCGTGGGCCACGAAGGCCTGCCTCCGAGCGAGGAGCGCCCGCTCGAGCCGGCCGGGCAGGGCGCGGGTCGGTGAAGCCGCTCGACCCGCGGCTGCTCCGCCACGCGCGCTCGGCCCGCCGCTACATCGCGCTGACCACCGGCTTCGGCATGGCCTCCGCCGGGCTCGTGGTCGCGCAGGCCGTCCTCATCTCCGGGGCCATCGCCCCGGTGGTCGACGGCACGGCGGGCTGGGCGCACGCGGCGCCCCTCATCGGCTGGTTCGTCGCCGTCGCGGCGGCGCGGGTGCTCGTCACGACCCTGCAGGAGTCGCTGGCCCACCGCGCCGCCGTCGACGTCGTCGCCGAGCTGCGGGCCGGGGTGCTCGACCACGCCGTCGCCCTCGGCCCGCGCGGGCTGAGCGAGCCGAGCGAGCTCGTCACCCTCGTCACCCGCGGGCTGGACGACCTCGAGCCCTACTTCGTGCGCTACCTGCCCCAGCTGCTCCTGGCGGCGACGCTCACCCCCGCCACGGTCGCCGTCATCGCCGGGCACGACCTCGGCTCGGCGGCGATCGTCGCCGTCACCATCCCGCTCATCCCGGTGTTCATGTGGCTCATCGGGGTGCTCACCCAACGGTTCGCGACGGACAAGCTCGCCGCCATGCAGCGCCTGGGCGCCCAGCTGCTCGACCTCCTCGCCGGGCTCACCACGCTCAAGGCGCTGGGCCGCGAGCGCGGGCCGGGCCGGCGGGTGCGGGCGCTGGGCCAGGCCTACACGCGGACGACGATGAGCACCCTGAAGGTCGCCTTCCTCTCCGGCGCGGTGCTCGAGTTCCTCGCCTCCATCGCCGTCGCGCTCGTCGCGGTGACCATCGGCATGCGGCTCGTCTACGGCGACGTCGACCTCACCACCGGGCTCACCGTCCTCATGCTCGCGCCCGAGGCCTACCGCCCCATCCGCGAGGTGGGCACCCAGTTCCACAACTCCGCCGACGGCCTGGCCGCCGCCGAGCAGGCCTTCGCCGTGCTCGAGCGCCCGCTGCCGCCCACCGGCGACCGCCCTGCGCCGGCGTTCGGCGGACTCGTCCTGCAGGACGTCGCGGTCGAGGCCCCCGGCCGGGACGTCCTCGCACCCGCCGGGCTCTGCGCGGATGTGCGTCCGGGCCGGGTCACCGCCCTCGTCGGGCCGTCGGGCGGCGGGAAGACGACGACGGCGATGGTCGCCCTGGGCCTGCTGCGCCCCACCTCCGGCAGGGTGCTCGTCATCCCCGCCGAGACGCCGGTGCACCTCCCGCCGACAGCTCAGTTCCCGCCGACAGCTGAGTTCCCGACACTGGACACCGTCCCGGACGGTGCCGTCGACCTCGCCGAGGTGGACCCGGCGTCGTGGCATGCCCAGGTCACCTGGGTGCCGCAGCGGCCGGTCCTCACGCCCGGGACGCTCGCCGAGGCGGTGCTCGGCGGCCCGGGCACGGTCGGCGCGCGGGAGGAGGCGGCGGCCGCCGCCAGCGGGCTGGACGAGGTGCTCGCCGCGCTCCCCGAAGGCTGGGACACCCCGATCGGCCACGGCGGTGCGGGGCTGTCGCTCGGGCAGCGCCAGCGCGTCGCCCTCACCCGGGCGCTCCTCGACCCCGCCCCGCTCGTCGTCCTCGACGAGCCCTCCGCCCACCTGGACGCCGACTCCGAGCAGCGCGTGCTCGACGTCGTCACCGCGCTGCGAGACTCCGGCCGGGCGGTGCTCGTCATCGCCCACCGGCCCCGGCTGGTCTCCCTGGCGGACGAGGTCGTCGAGGTCCACGCCGCCCCGCTGCCCGACCGGCAGCCCGCCCCCGTCGGAGGAGGAGAGGCATGAGCGCCACGGCCAGCGCCGCGCGCGACACGGCGAGCGGCACGCGACGCACCGCCCGCCGGCCCGCTCCCGGCGGCTCCCCCGCCCCCGACCGGCCGGCCCGCGTCGTCGCCCTCACCGCGGAGGAGCGCCGCGCGCTGCGCCGTGCGGTCCGCCTCCTCGACCTCGACCGGCGCCGCTTCGCCCTCGCCGTCCTCGCCGGCTCCCTCGGGCTGGGCAGCGCGGTCGCGCTGTCCGCGACCGCGGCCTGGCTCATCGCCCGGGCCTCCCAGATGCCGCCCGTGCTCGAGCTCGGGGTGGCGGCGGTGGCTGTGCGGACCTTCGGCATCGCCCGCGGCCTCATGCGGTACGTCGAGCGGCTCGTCTCCCACGACGTCGCGCTGCGCGGCATGGCCACGCTGCGGGAGCGGGTCTACACGACCCTCGCGGACGCCCCCACGGACGTCGTCTCCGGTCTGCGCCGCGGCGACGTGCTGGCGCGCACCGGGGCCGACGTCGACGACGTCGGTGATCTCGTCGTCCGGGCCGTGCTGCCCGCCG
>DAHVRG010000238.1 GCA_027322565.1 Georgenia sp. | reverse complement strand
CTCGACCGCGGCTTCACCGCCGTGACGACGAAGCTCGCCGACGCCGCCCCGGACACGCCCGCCGCGGTGCTCAAGCTCATCGCGACCACGCTCATGTCCACGGTCGGTGGGGCGGCCGGGCCGCTGTACGGCACCGCCTTCCTCCGGGCGGCGACGTCCGCCGGGGATGAGCGGGTCGACGCCTCCGGTGTCGCCGCGCTGCTCACCGCCGCCGTCGAGGGGGTCGTCGCCCGCGGGAAGGCGGCGCCCGGCGACAAGACGATGGTCGACGCCCTGGCGCCGGCCGCGGAGGCGGCCAGGGCGGCGGCCGAGAACGGCGCGGCGCCCCGGGCCGTGCTCGCGGCGGCGGCGGAGGCGGCCGAGGAGGGGGCGCGGGCCACCGAGCCGATGGTCGCGCGGAAGGGCCGGGCCAGCTACCTGGGGGAGCGGTCGGCCGGTCACGTCGACCCCGGCGCCCAGTCCAGTGCGCTCATCCTGCGAGCGGCCGCCGACGCCGCGGGGGAGTCGCAGCCGTGACCACGGCGATCGTCGTCGTGTCCCACTCGGCCCAGCTCGCGCGGGGCGTGTGCGAGGTCGCCGGGCAGATGGCGCCCGACGTCCCGCTGCGGGCGGCCGGTGGGACCGTCGACGGCCGGATCGGCACGAGCTTCGACAAGGTGCTCACCACGGTGGCCGAGCTGACCGAGGAGTCCGTGGACGGCGTCGTCGTCCTCACCGACCTCGGGTCGGCGACGATGACGGCGGAGTCGGTGCTCGAGATGGTCGACGACGACCGCGTGGTGCTCGCCGACGCCCCGCTCGTCGAGGGTGCCGTCGCAGCCGCGGTGGCGGCCCAAGGCGGCGCCGACCCGGCCGCCGTGCGCCGGGCTGCCGAGGAGGCCGCCGCGTCCTTCGCGGGCGCGCGCGCGGCGGAGGAGGACGAGGCGGGGCTGCAGGGCGAGGTGGTCGAGCGGGTGCTCGAGCTGCGCAATGCGCTCGGGCTGCACGCCCGGCCCGCTGCCATGCTCGCCCGCGTCGCCTCCGGGTTCGACGCGCAGGTCGAGGTCAACGGCGTGGACGGCACCAGCGTCCTCGCCCTCATCGCGCTCGGGCTCGAGGGCGGTGCCGAGATCACCGTGCGGGCGAGCGGCCCCCAGGCGCAGGAGGTCCTCGACGCCATCGCCCAGATCGTCGCCGACGGCTTCGGCGAGGAGTAGCCCGCCCGCCGACCGGGCGGCCCGCAGCGGTGCCTCGACAGCGAGGGCGTCGCTCGTCCTGCCGGCCTGGCCGGGTGCGGTGTCCCGGTAGGGCACCATGGTGCCCATGAGCGACCTCAAGCCCGTCGAGAGCTGGCTCACCGACATGGATGGCGTGCTCGTCCACGAGCAGCAGGCCATCCCGGGAGCCGCCGAGTTCATCCAGGCCCTGATCGACTCCGGCCGCCGTTTCCTCGTCCTGACGAACAACTCGATATTCACGCCGCGTGACCTGCGCGCCCGGCTGCGCGCCGGTGGGATCGACATCCCCGAGGAGGCCATCTGGACCTCGGCACTCGCGGCGGCGCAGTTCCTCGACGGCCAGCGCCGCGGCGGGTCGGCGTACGTCGTCGGCGAGGCCGGGCTGACCACCGCGCTGCACGACATCGGCTACACGCTCACCGACGTCAGCCCCGACTACGTCGTCCTCGGTGAGACACGCACGTACTCCTTCGAGGCGATCACACGGGCGATCCGGCTCATTGAGGGCGGGGCGCGCTTCATCGCGACCAACCCCGACCCCTCCGGCCCGTCGCGCGAGGGCACCCTCCCGGCCACCGGTGCGGTCGCGGCGCTCATCACCCGCGCGACGGGCGTGGAGCCGTACTTCGTCGGAAAGCCGAACCCGCTGATGATGCGCAGCGCGCTCAACCGGATCGAGGCGCACTCCGAGTCGACGGTCATGGTTGGGGACCGCATGGACACCGACGTCGTCTCCGGGCTCGAGGCCGGGATGCGCACCATCCTCGTGCTCTCCGGCTCCACCCGCGCCGACCAGGTCGACCGCTTCCCCTACCTGCCCACGCGGGTCCTCGACTCGATCGCCGACGTCGTCCCCCTGGTCGCGGAGTTCGCCCCGCGGGAGGGGTGAGCCCACCGGCGCCGATAGGATCGGCGGTGATGAGCCGTCCTACCCGCAGCGCCCGCGCGCTGTTCACCGCCACCCTGCTGTTCAGCGAGTCCCTCGTCGTCCTGTTCGCCGGGCTCGTCGGGTACGGGCTGCGACTGCTCCCGGTGCCGACCCTGCTGTGGGGCGGCGGCGCGCTCGCCCTGTGGGCGATAGTCGCAGGCGTCCTCGTGCGGCGCAGCCCCCGGGTCGGCTACGTGCTCGGCTCGCTGCTCCAGCTCGCGCTCGTCGCGACCGGCGTCGTCCTGGGGATGATGTACGCCGTGGGCGCCGTCTTCGCCGTCCTCTGGCTCGTGTGCCTGCGTGTCGGTGGGCAGGTCGACGCCGAGCGCGTCGTCCGCGAGCGGGAGGAGCGGGAGCACCGGGAGCGCGCCGCCGGTGGTGGCCCGGCGGTGTCCGGTGAGGGCACGCGGGCCGGGTAGGGTCGCCCCGTGACTTCCTCGCAGACCACCGAACGCACCCTCGTCCTCATCAAGCCCGACGGCGTCCAGCGCGGCCTCGTCGGGGAGATCCTGCGCCGGGTCGAGGCCAAGGGTTACCGCATCACCGCCCTGGAGCTGCGCACCGCGGACGACGCGCTCCTCGGCGACCACTACGACGAGCACCGCGGCCGTCCGCACTTCGAGCCGCTCGTGGAGTTCATGGGCTCCGGGCCGCTTGTCGCCGCGATCGTCGAGGGCAACCGCGTCATCGAGGGCTTCCGCTCGCTCGCCGGCGCGACGGAGCCGACGACGGCGGCCCCCGGCACGATCCGCGGCGACCTCGCCCGGGCGTGGGACACCCAGGTGATCCAGAACCTGGTCCACGGGTCGGACTCCCCGGAGTCGGCCGAGCGCGAGATCGCCCTCTGGTTCCCCGGCCGCTGAGCGGAGCGGCGAACCGGAACGCCACAACCCTGTGCCGGAACGCCACAAGCGTGTGCCCGTTCCGGTGACCGAGTGTGCGGTAGAGCGGGCACACGGTTCACGAACGGGCACACGGCTGGGACGGGACCGGGCGCGGCTCGGCTGTGCACAGCCCCGGAGCGGCACTCCGCACCGGGCCCGGGACCGCGGATAGGCTGCCCTCGTGCACCTGAAGACGCTGACGCTGCGAGGGTTCAAGTCCTTCGCGTCGGCGACGACCCTGCACCTCGAGCCGGGGATCACCTGTGTCGTGGGCCCCAACGGCTCGGGCAAGTCGAACGTCGTCGACGCGCTCGCCTGGGTCATGGGCGAGCAGGGGGCCAAGTCGCTGCGCGGCGGGTCGATGTCCGACGTCATCTTCGCCGGCACCTCCTCCCGCGCCCCGCTCGGCCGCGCCGAGGTCTCCCTCACCATCGACAACTCCGACGGGTTGCTGCCCATCGACTACACCGAGGTGACGATCTCCCGGACGCTGTTCCGGGGCGGCGGCTCGGAGTACGCGATCAACGGGGAGCCGTGCCGGCTGCTCGACATCCAGGAGCTGCTCTCCGACACCGGCATGGGCCGGGAGATGCACGTCATCGTCGGCCAGGGCCGGCTCGATGCGGTCCTCTCCGCCGGACCGGAGGAGCGGCGC
>DAHVRG010000234.1 GCA_027322565.1 Georgenia sp. | reverse complement strand
CCGGCCGCCCCCGGGCCGGTACCGGCGCAGGAGCCCGCACCGTCCCGGAGCGCCGCTGCCGACGACGCGCAGGCCGAGCAGGGGAGCGGGACCGAGCGGCCGCGCGGGCCGCAGGCCGTCACCGGCCGCCCGGGTGCCGGTGACCAGGCCACTCCCGCCGCTCCCGGTGAGCGGCCGCAGGCGCCGGCAGCGACGGCACCCCGACCGGAGCCGACGGGTGGGCCTGCGACCCCCACCCCGCCCGAGGGCGGCCCCGAGACGGCCGCCCAGCGCGCGCCGGCGCCGAGCCCGGACGCCGACCTCGTCCGCCGCCGGTGGCCGGAGGTGCTCTCCACGCTCGCGCGCTTCAAGCGCTCCACCTGGGCGCTGGTCTCCCAGAACGCCCAGGTCGGCGAGCTCTCCGGGGGCGTCCTCCACCTCGCCTTCGCGACCTCGGGCCTGGCGCACACCTTCCGTAGCGGTGCGCACGCCGAGCCGCTGCAGCGCGCCCTGCTCGAGACGCTCGGCGTCCAGGTGCGCATCGAACCGGTCCTCAGCCAGGCGGCAGAGAGCGGCCGGCAGGCGGGCGCTCCGTACGGTGGGGCCCCGGCAGCCGCGTCCGCGTGGGGCAGCGGCGGGTCGGCACCGTCCGCCGACTCGGCGTGGTCCGCTGCGGGTGGTGGGCCCGGCGCTGGCTCGGCAGCGAGCTGGACGAGCGCCGGCGGTGCGGCGGGAGCGGGCGCGGCCGGTGCGGCGAGCACCCCCAGCGCACCGACCCCACCGGGCGGCGGCGTCTCCTCACCACCGGAGCCCGGCCCGGTCCCCCCGCCGCCGGCCGCCGCCCCTGGAGCCGGCGGTGGCGAGGCCGCGGCCGCCTCGCCGTCGCGAGGGGCGGACCCCGGTGGAACTGCCCCCGGCACGGCCTCCCCGAGCGCCCCGTCCCCGGGCGAGCCGGTGGCCCGCGTCGCGCTCGCCGACGACACCCCGAGCATGGACGACCCCGACGCCGAGAACTCCGGACTCGTGGGCGCCCCGCTCATCGAGCGCATGCTCGGCGGGACGATCATCCACGAGGAGTAGCGGCGCACGGCCCGGGACCGGCGAGTCCCGGGACGTCAGTGGTCCGGCGTAGGCTGGCCGGGTGTACGAAGGCGCGGTGCAGGACCTCATCGACGAGCTCGGTCGACTCCCCGGGATCGGGCCGAAGAGCGCCCAGCGCATCGCGTTCCACATCCTCGCGGCCGAGACGGCCGACGTCGAACGGCTCGCCCACGCCCTCACCGAGGTGAAGAGCAAGGTCCGGTTCTGCGAGGTCTGCGGCAACGTCTCCGAGGGGGAGCGATGCCGGATCTGCGCCGACCCGCGCCGCAGCGACGACGTCCTGTGCGTCGTCGAGGAGGCCAAGGACGTCGTCGCGATCGAGCGCACCCGTGAGTTCCGCGGGAAGTACCACGTGCTCGGTGGGGCCATCAACCCGATCAACGGGGTCGGCCCGGACGACCTGCGCATCCGGGAGCTCATGACCCGCCTCGCCGACGGCAAGGTCACCGAGGTCATCCTCGCCACCGACCCCAACATCGAGGGTGAGGCGACCGCGACGTACCTCGCGCGGATGCTGCGGGGGATGGGCGTGCCGGTCTCCCGGCTCGCGTCGGGCCTGCCCGTCGGCGGAGACTTGGAGTACGCCGACGAGATCACCCTCGGCCGCGCGTTCGAGGGGCGCAGGAGGATCGATGCCTGAGGAGACCGACACCGCCCGGCAGGAGCTCGCCGACCTCCACGCCCTCGCCGGGGCGATGGCCGCCGAGTCCGAGCGCTTCCTCGATACCGCCACCGAGGTGGCCGCCGGCAACCACCCGGACGCCGCCATCTCTCTCCTGCTGCTCGCCCTGGCCGACCTCAGCGCCGCGGGCGCCCGCCTGGGTGCCGTCGTCGATGTCGTCCCGCCGCAGCGGTTCGAGCCCGACGACGGCGAGGAGCCCGACGCCGACCCGCTCCGCCTCGGCCTCGCGAACGCCTTCGACGGCCTCGACGAGTACCGCGAGGTGCCCGACCCGCTCGTCGACAACGTCTCCGTCTCCGGGAGCCTGTCCGCCGACCTCGCCGAGGTGGCGCTCGCGCTGCGGCGAGGGCTCCAGCACCACCGTGCCGGGAACGTGCTCGAGGCGCTGTGGTGGTGGCAGTTCTCCTACCTGTCGAACTGGGGTGACCGCGCCGCCGCGGCCCTGCGGACGCTGCTGTCGATCCTCGCGCACGTCCGGCTGGACATCCCGGCCGACGTCGCTGCCGACGCCCAGTTCGACGCCCTCCACGCCGACGCCGACTGACGCCGGCGCCTCCTGGCGCCCGCCGCCGCCCCACCTCACCCGCCTGCGGCAGGATGAGCGCGTGCCCCTCGACCTCGACGTCCTCACGGTCGCACTCCTCCTGCTCGCTGCGCTGAGCGCCGGCTGGGTCGACGCGGTCGTCGGCGGGGGAGGCCTCATCCAGCTGCCTGCCCTGCTCCTCGTCCCGGGGATCAGCCCGGTGCAGGCGCTCGCGACGAACAAGCTCGGCTCGATCATGGGTACCTCGGTCAGCGCCCTCACCTACTACCGACGCGTCGGACCCGACCTGCGCACCGCGGCACCGATGGCGCTGACCGCGCTCCTCAGCGCCGTCGGCGGAGCGGCGCTCGCCTCCCGGATCCCGGAGGACCTCTTCACCCCGATCATCCTCGTCGTCCTCCTCGGGGTCGCCGCGTGGACCATCGCCCGCCCCACGCTCGGGGCGCACACCGACCTGCGCTGGTCGGGGCGCGGGCACCACCTCGCGGCTGCCGCGCTGGGCCTCGGGATCGGCTGCTACGACGGGCTGCTCGGGCCGGGGACGGGCTCCTTCCTCGTCATCAGCCTCGTCTCGGTGCTCGGCTACGCCTTCCTGCCGGCGTCGGCACTGGCGAAGGTCGTCAACTTCGCGACCAACCTCGGGGCGCTCATCTTCTTCGTGCCGTACGGCGCGGTGCTCTGGGGCCTCGGCGCCGCCATGGGCGTGGCGAACCTCACCGGGGGTTACCTCGGGGCACGGATGGCCGTGGCCCGGGGCAGCGGGTTCATCCGCGTCGTGTTCCTCGTCGTCGTGCTCGCCCTGGTCGCCCGGCTCGGGTGGGACGTGCTCGTCGGGTGAGGCAGGCCGATCATCCAGTCGGCGGACAGCGACCTTCCCGAGGGCTGAGATCGTTCTAGACTGTCGTGCGTTCCGGGGCTGCGCCCCACTGGGCGGGCCCCTCGTGCTCCCGACAGCGAAAGCCTCCTCACGTGCCCCTCGTCGTGCAGAAGTTCGGCGGATCCTCCGTCGCCGACGCCACCAGCATCAAGCGTGTCGCCCAACGGGTCGTCGAGACCAGGGAGGCCGGCAACGACGTCGTCGTCGTCGTGTCGGCCATGGGCGACACCACCGACGAGCTGCTCGACCTCGCCGCCTCGGTCACCGACGAGCCGCACGAGCGCGAACTCGACATCCTCCTCACCGCCGGGGAACGGATCTCCATGGCGCTGCTCGCCATGGCCATCTCCGAGCTCGGGGTGCTCGCCCGCTCCTACACCGGCCAGCAGGCCGGCGTCCTCACCGATGCCGCCTACGGCAAGGCCTCCATCGTGGGAGTGGTGCCCGAGCGCATCGCCCGCACCCTCAAGGACGGCGCCGTCGCGATCATCGCCGGCTTCCAGGGCGTCACCGAGAGCATGGACGTCACCACGTTGGGCCGCGGAGGGTCCGACACCACCGCCGTGGCCATCGCCGCCGCCCTCGGCGCCGATGTCTG
>DAHVRG010000233.1 GCA_027322565.1 Georgenia sp. | reverse complement strand
CTGTGGGTGACGGGTGGGGCGGCGGGGTGGCGGACGAGGAGCTGGCCGCTCATGCCGAGGTGGGCGAGCAGCGCCTCACCGGGCTCGTCGTCCAGCAGCAGCCACAGGTACTTGCCGCGCCGGACGGCCGCACTCAGCGTCCGCCCGACGAGCCGCCCGGGCAGGTCGAGCTCGCCGCCGACATGCCGCCGCACAGCGCGCGGATGGTGGACGACGACCGCGTCGACGCGCCGGCCCAGGACGTGGCGGGCCAGACCGTCCCGGACGGTCTCGACCTCGGGGAGCTCGGGCACCGCTCAGCCGCCCGGACGGTCCGCGGACTGGCCGACCTGCTCCTCCGCGGACAGCCGTGCGTAGGCGTCCTGCGCCGCCTGCTGCTCGGCGACCTTCTTCGCGGTGCCGCTCCCCGAGCCGAGCTCCCGGTCCCCGATGACGACGACGGCGCTGAACGTGCGGGCGTGGTCCGGGCCGGCACCGACCACCTGGTAGGTAGGCGCCGGCAGGCCCCGCGATGCGACGAGCTCCTGCAGGCTGGTCTTCCAGTCGAGCCCGGCGCCGAGCGTCGCAGCCTGGTCGAGGAGCTTGCCGACCAGCCGCTCGATCATCGCGCGGGTCGGCTCGAGCCCGTTGCACAGGTAGGCCGCGCCGATGAGCGCCTCGAGCGTGTCGGACAGGATCGAGTCCTTGTCCCGCCCACCGGTGACGAGCTCACCGCGGCCGAGGAGGATGAACTCCCCGAGGTCCAGCGCCCGGGCCACGCCGGCGAGGGCGCGCTGGCTCACGACGGCCGCACGCATCCGCGCGAGGTCCCCCTCCGGGGTACCGGCGTTGTTGCGGTAGAGCCGTTCGGTGACGACGAGGCCGAGCACCGTGTCGCCGAGGAACTCGAGGCGCTCGTTGGTGGGGATCCCGCCCGCCTCGTGGGCGAAGGAGCGGTGGGTGAGCGAGAGGACGAGCAGCTCGGGGTCGATCGGGAGGCCGAGACGCCCGAGGAGCACCTCGACGTCGTCGCGTGCGGCCCCGGCGGCGGCCTTGCGCCCCATCACCGCTCCCCGTCGGAGACCCGGCCCTGCTCCGCCTCGGCGTCGTCGGCACCCGTCTCCGTACCGAGCTTGCCCGCGAGGGCGGCGAGCGCTGCCCAGCGCGGGTCGACGACGACGTGCTCGTGGTCCGCCGGGAGGTCGGCCATGCGCTCGCCGCAGCCGGGGCACAGCCCGCGGCAGCCCTCCTCGCAGAGCGGGTTGAGCGGCAGCGAGGTGACGACGGCGTCGCGGAGCGCGGGCTCGAGGTCGATGAGGTCACTCTCGAGCTCCTGCATGTCCTCGGCCTCCTCGTCGCCCTCGGCGAGGGCGGCGTCCCGGGCACCGGGGTAGAAGTACATCTCGCTCACGGCCACGGTGCGCGCCTCGTCGATGTCGCGCAGACAGCGCACGCACTCGGCGTGGACCTGGACGTCGACGTCCCCGGAGACGAGCACGCCCTCCATGACGGCCTCCATCCGCAGGTGGAGCTCCACCGGCGAGGTGGGCACGACACCGATGACGGCCGTGCCGAAGTCGTCCGGTGCGGGGACCGAGCGCTCGACCGGGCGCATCGCGCCCGGCTGGCGACCGAGCTCGTGGGTGTTGAGCACGAAGGGCGATCGGGGGTCCATTGCTCCGCTCCTGGCTCGTGGGGGCTTTCCGGGGTTCGCAGCCGCTCCACGTTACCCCACCGCAGGTCGCGACGGGTGGCCGGCGGTCACCCGGCCGGCGGCTGCTCCAGGCTGGCGAGGCGGTCGCGCCCGGCCCGGACCTGCTTGGCGATCGCGTCGAGGTCGATCTCGAACTGCGCCAGCTGCCGGTCGCAGTAGTCGTTGGCGTCGCGGGCGAGCTGGGCGGCCCGCTCCTCGGCCGCGGCGATGATCTGCTCGGCCCGCTCGTTGGCGAGCGCGACGACGTTCTCCTCGCTCACGAGCCGCTCGGCCTGCTCCTCGGCCTCCTGGAGGATGCGCGAGGCGCGCTCCCGGGCGTCGGCGAGCACCTCCTCCGCGCCGGTGAGGACGTCGTCGGCGGCGCGGATCTCACCGGGGACGACAGCCTTGGCCGCGGCGATGAGGTCGAGCGCCTCGGCGCGGTTGACGAGGGCGGAGGCGGACATCGGCATCGACTTCGCCTGGGTGACGAGCCCCGCGAGCTCCTCGAGGATGGCGATGAGCGAGGCGCCGTCGTGCTCCTCGGTGGCCGGGCGGGTGTCGCTGTGAGCGGTCATCTCGTTCCTCCAGGGTGGGCGAGGGCGGTGCGCAGCGCCTGTGCGACGGCGGGCGGCACGAGGTCGGTGACGTCACCGCCGTGGCCGGCGATGTCCTTGACGAGCGAGGAGGCGATGTGGGCGAGCGCGCCGTCTCCGACGACGAACATCGTCTCGACGCCCGCGAGGTGCCGGTTCATCAGCGCCATCGGGTGTTCGGCGTCGAAGTCGGCGCCGCCGCGCAGCCCCTTGACGATGGCGGTGGCCCCGACGTCACGGCAGTAGTCGGCGAGCAGCCCCTCGACGACGTCGACCCGGACGTCGAGGCCCTCGACCGCGGCGCGCGCGAGCTCGACCCGCTCGTCCACGGTGAACAGGTACCGCTTCGCCGGGTTGTGGGCGACCACGAGGACGACCTCGTCGAAGATGCCGCGTGCTCGACGGACGATGTCGACGTGCCCGAGCGTCACCGGGTCGAAGGAGCCGGGGCAGACGGCCAGGCTCATCGTCGGTCTCCGGCGGTGCGTCGGTCGGCCATGGGCTCACGGTAGCCGCCGGTCCAGGGCAGGCGCGGGAGGCGGGCGGTGGTGTCGCGGGTCCGCCGCCGTGACCGGTCAGCCCTCCGGGTCGGGCGCGGTGGCGAACCACAGGACGGTGTCCCCGTAGCGGCGCTCGTCGGTCGCCGCGAGCCCCGCCGGCCACGTCGGCTCGGGGCTGCGCCGCGACCGCTCGACGACGACCACCGCCCCGGTGGCCAGCCAGCGCGTCAGCCGGTCGAGCACCTCGGCGAGGTCCGCGTCGGCGACGTCGTAGGGCGGGTCGACGAGGACGAGGTCGTAGGCCGTCGTCGGCTCACCGGCGAGGTAGGACCGCACGGTCGAGGAGACGACGGACGCCTGCCCGAGCCCGAGCGTCGCGACGTTGCGACGGCACGCGGCGACGGCCGGGCGCGCGGAGTCGACGAGGGTGACGGCAGCGGCGCCCCGGCTGGCCGCCTCGAGGCCGAGCGCGCCGGAACCCGCGTAGAGGTCCAGGACCCGCGCGCCCTCGACGACCCCGCGGTGCTCGAGCCGGGAGAAGAGCGCCTCGCGGACCCGCTCGCTCGTCGGCCGCGTCGCGCTGCGTGGGACGGTGAGCGTGCGCCCTCCCGCCGTGCCGGCCACGATCCGGGTCACGCCGCCGCCTCCGCGGTGCCGAGCAGCCCGGTGGGCACGCCGAGGTCGACGACGGCGAGCACGAGGAGCACGACGACGGCGACCATGAGCGCGAGGACCACGCCGACCGCCCAGAGCCACCACCTCGGACGGCGGTTCATCGCCCGCCCCGGGGCCGGGCGGGGCGTGCGGCGAGGCCGACGGCCAGCGCCGCGCTGAGGACCTGGAGGACAAGGAGCACGGACCCGACGCTACCGGTGAGGAGGGCGACGGCGAGCGGGACGGCGCCGAGGAGGATGACGTCCGGCCCGGTGCTCGCGATGCTCGCCAGCCCGGACGGGTAGGCCCCCATCGGCGTGATGATGAGCGGCCCGGAGAAGTCCGGTGGCGGGCGGTAGGCCGAGCGCACCGCACCGCCGGCCCAGACCGGGGCGGCGAGCAGGCCGAGCCCGAGCCAGCCCGCGACGTCGTCGTGGACGGCACCCAGCGCCCCGAAGACCGGCAGCGACCAACCGAGCATGGCGAGCACCGGGACGGCGAGCCGCCAGGCCCGCACGGTCCGCTCCCCCGCCGGCAGGAGGGCGTCGACGGCGGGGACGGCTTCCGCGTCCCGCGCACCCTGCGCGGTCGCGAGGGCGGCGAGCCAGGCCCCGGCGACGACGAGGAGCACGGTCGCCGGCGTCGGCAGCGCCGGGACGAGCGGGGCGACGAGCGCGAGCGCCGCGCCGACGACCAGCTGGACGAGGCGCCGGGGAGCGCGGAGGAGGAGCAGGGCGTCGGCGACGCCGACGGCGACACCCGGTCCGAGGGCACGGACGAGCACCGGAACCGCCCGGAGCCGGGCGGACCGGCGGCACCGACCCTGCCGCGGCCCGGTGTCCAGCGCCCGCGCCAGGGCGCGCGTGTCGTTGGCCAGCACAGCCCCGCGCAGCTCCACCGTCGCCGCACCGCGCTCCCGCAGCTCGGTGTCGTGGACGCGCGGGAGGCTGCTCACCGCTGCCCACCCGGCG
>DAHVRG010000208.1 GCA_027322565.1 Georgenia sp. | reverse complement strand
CTCGACGAAGACGGCGACGGCGAGGTCGCCCTGGATGCCGATCATCCACGCGTGCGTCTCGTGGGCCCCGTCCTCGTCGGGAGTGCCGTACTCGGCGGTGCCGGTCTTGGCCAGCACCTCCTGACCGGGGACGTCGGCGAGGAAGGAGCCCGACCCCTCGGTGACGACGGCACGCATGAGGTCGCGCAGCTGCTCGGCCTCCGTCTCGGTGAGCGGGACGGCGGGCTCGGGTGTCGCCGTCGTGTCCGCGACGAGGTGGGGGACGACGGTGTGCCCGGCCTGGACGGACGCGGCGACGGTCGCCATCGCGAGCGGGCTCGCCAGCACCCGGCCCTGGCCGATGAGCGAGGCGGCGTGCTCGGTCTCCCCTTCCGGCTCCGGGACCTGGCCGAGGTAGGCCGGGTAGCCCAGGTCGTGGTCGGCCGCGAGCCCGAGGGCGGCGGCGGCCTCCGCGAGATCCCCTTCCCCGAGGAGGTCGCGGCGGCCGATGAGCGCGGTGTTGCACGAGTGGGCGAAGGCGGTGCGGAAGGGCACGTCCCCGACGGCGGAGGCCGGGTAGTCGTCGTAGTTCTTGAAGCTGCGGCCGTCGACGGTGGTCGTGTCCGGGCATGCGACGACGTCGTCGGGGGTCAGGCCCGCGCGGAGGAGGGCGAGAGCGGTGACGACCTTGAAGGTGGAGCCGGGGGCGTACTGGCCTTCGGTGGCGGTGTTGAGCCCGCCGCTGCCCGGGCCGCTGGCGGCGGCGAGCACAGCCCCGGTCGACGGGCGCAACGCCACGATCGCGCTCGCCGGGGAGTCGGCGTCGGCGTCGGCGTGGAGGATCCGCTCGGCCTTGAGCTGCAGCTGCGGGTCGAGGGTGAGGCGCAGGTCCTGTGGCTCCTCGCCGGCCAGCTCGACGAGGGTCCGTTCGGGGGCGTCCTCGCAGACGGGCCACTCCTCGCAGCCCGCGACGTCTACCGCGGTGACGACGATCGTCGGGGTGCCGCGCAGGAGGTCGTCGTAACGTGCCTGGAGCCCCGAGAGCCCGACCTCGTCGCCCGGCTGGACCCTGCCCTCGGAGGCTTCGACCACCTCCGCCGTCGCAGGCCCCACACGGCCGAGGAGCTCACGGGCGAAGTGCCGGGAGGGGGCGAGCGGGATCTCGTCCTCCAGGACGCGGGCGCCGGGGATCTCGGTGAAGTCCGGGGCGACGGTCTCCTGGGCGTCCTCCGGGCGGAGCACGATCGCCTCGACGAACGCACGTGGGCCCATGGCCTCGGCCCGCTCCCGGAAGCCCTGCGGGTCGATGCCCACGGCCTCGGCGATGCGCTCGGCCTGCTCCCCGACCTCGTCCTCCTCGATGAGCGCCTTGTCCAGGCCGTAGCGGCCGACGGGCCGGTCGGTGACGATGACCTCGTCGTCGGCACCGAGCACCTCGGCACGGTCGGCCGGCTGCCGGTCGACGCGCAGTCGCTCGTCGGCGGTGAGGTCGGGGATGAGGGTGGAGGGCTGCCACTGCACCTGCCAGCCCGCATCGCCCTCCGCGTCCTGGACGAGGTGAGCCGTGGTGTCGTAGGTCCACTCTCGGCCCTCGATCGTCCACGCCCAGTGGAGGGTCGCGGTGGCCTCGCCGTCCTCGCGGGTGACCTCACCGGTGGTGACAGCGACATCGTAGTCCGCGAGCGGCTCGAGGACGTCGGAGAGCTCGGCCGCCGCCTCGGGTGCGACGAGCGGCACACCGTCGAGGGAGTGCTCGCTGAGGGCCGCGGCAAGGGCGTCGACGGCCGGCTCCGGGCCGTCGTCGGGGTCCGCCGAGCACGCCGGGAGGAGGAGGACAACACAGAGCACGGAAAGGACCCAGCGTCGCGGCATGGGCAGAGTCTCTCCACACGGGAACGGCTCTCGTCAACGACTGTCGCGGCGGGTCGGCGCGACGGACCTGTCGGTGGGGTACCGGAGGTGTCCGGCGACGGCGCGGCCCGACGTGCCGGTACCCATGGTGCCGCCGCCGTGCCCGGCTCCGGGGGCGGCCCGAGGTGCCGGTGCCCAGGGTGCGCGCTACACAGGTCCCATGCCCTCCTACGGCTTCCACGCCTCGCACGAGCAGATCGCCCCCTCCCAGTTGCTGGGCGACGTCCAGCGGGCAGAACGCGCCGGCTTCGACATGGCGATGTGCTCGGACCACTTCGCGCCCTGGTCGGTGCGGCAGGGACACTCCGGATTCGCGTGGTCCTGGCTGGGCGCGGCCCTGGCGACGACGCAGCTGCGGCTGGGCACCGTCAACGCGCCGGGCCAGCGATACCACCCGGCGGTCATCGCCCAGGCGTCCGCGACGCTGGCGGAGATGTTCCCCGGCCGGTTCTGGGTCGCGCTGGGCTCGGGCCAGAACATGAACGAGCACATCACCGGGGAGAAGTGGATCGGCAAGGACCTGCGGCAGGAACGGCTCGAGGAGTGCGTCGAGGTCATCCGCCGCCTCCACGCGGGCGAGGAGCTGACGTTCCGGGGCCGGCACATCACCGTCGAGCGGGCCCGCGTCTACTCACTGCCCACGACCCCGCCGAAGCTCATCGGCCCGGCCCTCTCCCCCGCGACCGCGGCACGTGCAGCGACCTGGGCCGACGGTCTCGTGACGATCAACACCCAGCTCGCGGCGGTGCGCGACATCGTCGACGCGTACCGGGGCGGCGGCGGCACGGGTCCGCTCGCGCTGCAGGTCCACCTGTCCATCGCCCCGACGATGTCCGAGGCGCGGGACATCGCGCGCGACCAGTGGCAGAACCACCCCTTCGCCGAACCGATCCCGCACGACACCGCCACCCCGGAGGACTTCGACATCATCGGCAGGTTCGTCCCCGACGACGTCATCGCCGGCGGTGTCCTCATCACCGACTCCGTCGCCGACCTGGTGGAACGGCTGCGCGAGCTCGAGAGCGTGGGTTTCGACGAGGTGTACCTCCACCACGTCGGCCAGGACCAGAGCTGGTTCCTCGACCTCGCCGAGCACGAGCTGCTCCCGGCGCTCCGCGAGTAGCGGGTCCAGGGTTGGGCGTCCCTGGCCGGCGCCGGGTC
>DAHVRG010000202.1 GCA_027322565.1 Georgenia sp. | reverse complement strand
CCATGATCTGCTACCGGGCGAGGCGGAGCGCCTGGGCGCCCATCTCCCAGCGCGGGATGAGGAACCCGCTCCACTCGACGTCCTCGCCGTCGGGCCGCTCCGGGTCCCCGAGGCGGACGATCGAGAGGTCCTGCGGGACGTCGAGGCCGCGTGCGAGAGCGGCCCGGCGGAGCGGGGCGGCGAGGTCGGAGGTGACGACGGCGGCGGTGACGCCGGCCTCCCGGAGGGTGTCGAGCAGCTCGGCCAGGCCGAGGTCGGGTGCGTCGAAGGTGACGGGGTGGAGCCCGGCGGCGGACATCGCGGTGCGGTAGCCGGTCGCGCGGTCCTCGATGGACTCGTGGCCGGTGAACTCGTTGACGAGGACGATGCGGCGGTGGCCGAGCCCGAGGAGCTGCTCGACGACGGCGCGGGTCGCGTCGCCGTAGGCGGCTGCCGCGTACGGCACCTCGCCGCCCGGCGCCTCCCGGCGCCCGACGAAGGCGAAGGGGAAGTCCTGGCGCAGGAGCTCGGCCAGGTCCTCCGGGTAGCTCCGCCGGCCGAGGAGGACGCAGCCGTCGGCGACGCGCAGCCGGGCGACCCGGCCGGTGGAGACGAGGCTCTTGCCGACCCGGCCGGACATCGAGGTGAACATGAGCAGGTCGACGCCGGAGTCCTCGGCCGCGTGCTCCACCCCCTCCATGAAGGGGTAGTAGAAGTCACCGGCGGCGTGCGGGAAGACCGGCTCGTAGGTGTAGACGCCGACGATCGAGCTCATCCCGCCGGCGAGGCGCTGCGCGCTCGGGTCGGCGGTGTAGCCGGTGACCGCGATGGCCTGGAGGACCCGCTCGCGCACCTCGCTGCTCACCCGGCGCTGGGCGGCACCGGTCCCGTTGAGCACCATGGACACGGTGGTCTGGGAGACGCCCGCGAGCCGCGCGACGTCCGCCTGCGTCACCCGCCGTCTGCGTGCCATCGTGTCCTCCTCGACCTGTGGGCGACAGCCAAACGGGTTTTACGCAAAACAACAATGGCTGTTGTTGCCGTGAGGCTTGGGTTGTGCGTTAGTTTTGCGGGCAACGGTTCGGCAGTGAGGCCAGTGAGTCCCATCGGGGCGGAGAGGACCAGCGTGAGTGACGTCGTCGTCGGGGTCGACCTCGGGGGCACCAAGACAGCGGCCGCCCTCGTCGACGCGGCGGGGGCGATCGGGCCGGTCCGCTCGGTGGCCACTCCAGCGCAGGCCGGCCCTGCGGCGGTGCTCGATGCTGTCGCCGGACTGGTCCGGGAGGTCGTCGCCCGCGGCGGGCCGCTCACCGCGCCCGACGGGTCGGTGACGCCGCTGGCTGCGCCGGAGCGCATCGCGGGGGTCGGGGTCGGGACGGCCGGGGTCGTCGACACCCGGACCGGGACCATCCTCGCCAGCACGGACGCCTTCCGGGACTGGGCGGGGACGGACGTGCGCGGCGGCCTGCGCACGCTGCTCGCCGACCTCCTCGACGGCGGTCCGCTCACGGTGGAGAACGACGTCGACGCACACGCCGGCGGGGAGGTGTGGCAGGGTGCGGCGGCAAGGTTCGACAGCGCGCTCATGGTGGCCGTCGGCACCGGGGTGGGTGCCGGGATCGTCCTGGACGGGCGCCCGCTGCGGGGTGCCCGGCACGTCGCCGGGGAGCTGGGCCACCTGCCGAGCCCGGACGCCGTCGGGCTGCGCTGCACGTGCGGACGGGTCGGGCACCTCGAGGCCATCGGCTCGGGTCCCGCCCTCCGCCGCCACTACCTGCGCCTCGGCGGCTCCCCCGCCGCCGCGGATGCCCGCGCCGTCTGCGTTCGCGCCGAGTCGGGCGACCCCCTTGCCGCACGCGCCGTCGCGGACGCCGCCCGCGCCGTCGGGCGCGCCATCGCGGGCGCGGTGACGATGCTCGACCCGGCCGCCGTCGTCGTCGGCGGCGGGATGAGCGAGGCGGGTCCGATCTGGTGGGACCCCATGGAGGCCACCGCGCGCGCCGAGCTCATCGAGCCGCTCACCGAGATCCCGCTGCTGCCCTCGACCCTGGGGCCGGTCGCGGCGATCCTCGGCGCGGCCCGGACCGTTCAGCAGTCGGTGTAAGGAGCCCTTGTGTCCCCCATCCTCGAGCGCTTGCGCGGCGGGCTCATCGTCTCCTGTCAGGCCTACCCCGGTGAGCCGCTGCACTCAGCGGAGATCATGGAGCGCATGGCCCGCGCCGTGCTCGCCGGCGGGGCCGCGGGCGTCCGTGCCCAGGGCCTGGAGGACGTCCGGCTCATCGCCGCGTCGACCGACGCCCCGCTCATCGGGCTGTGGAAGGACGGTGACGACGCCGTCTTCATCACCCCCACCCTCAGCCACGCCGTGGCAGTGGCCGATGCGGGCGCGGACATCGTCGCGCTCGACGGCACGCGCCGTCCCCGGCCGGACGGGCGCACCCTCGCGGAGACGGTCACTGCCCTTCGGGAGCGGGCGGACGTGCTCGTCATGGCGGACTGCGGCAGCCTCGACGACGCCCTCGCCGCAGAGGACGCCGGCGCCGACGTGCTCGCGACCACCCTTGCGGGTTACACCGGAGAGCGGGAGAAGACTGCCGGCCCCGACCTCGAGCTGCTCGACCAGCTCGTGGCCCGCTGCGAGCGGCCCGTGGTCGTCGAG
>DAHVRG010000200.1 GCA_027322565.1 Georgenia sp. | reverse complement strand
CGCGCGCTCGTGCCAGGAACTGAGCTGTCGGCGACGGGGGCAGGAGGGCGTGTCAGGAAGTGAGCTGTCGGCGACCGGGGGGGGTCGGCGAGGAGAGTCGGTCAGCTGCCGTGGAGCTCGGTGTCGCGGCCCTCGAGCTTCTCCCGGGTGGACCACAGTCCGGCCGACGGCGTGGAGATGTAGAAGACCTCCTCGCCGTCGGGCATGGTGTTCCACCCGTCCTTCATGACGGCGGGGTCGTAGCGGCGCTGCGCCTCCTCGACGTCCATGTACTGGTAGCCGACGGACTCGATCTCCTCCTGCGAGAGGTGACCGGGCGCGTAGGTGATGGTGAAGCGGCCCTCGGAGGACCCGTGGACGAGGTGCGCGGTGCCGTGCGGGATGTCCTGCATGTCGGGCTGCGTCCGGTACAGGCCGATGACCTCGGCCTGGGAGATGTAGCCGTACCTGCGGATGAGCTCGTCGACCTCCGGCTGCTCCCCGAACCGCTCGACGCCGGGCGCGATGACGAGCAGCTCGCCGCCGTCGGCGATGGCCATCCGGGTGCGGTAGACGGCCTTGTTCGCCACCCACGTCGCGCGGAACTCGTCGGCCTGCATGACCGCGACCATCTTCCGCACCGGCTTGTCGAAGAGGGTGAAGTTCTGCTCGCGGGAGGCACGGGCCGCGTCGTAGTAGGTCTCGAGGTCGTCCCCGACGTAGACGCCGGTGTGGGCGAGCCGGCCGTCGTCGTCGTAGTCCATGACGACCTGGAGGTAGACGTCGGGCAGGTGCCCGAGGAAGTGCTCCTCGGCGTAGTTGAAGCAGGCGCGGACCGGGGTGAGGAGGTTGCCGAGGTTGTTCTCGATGCCGTAGACGGCCGAGGCCATGTGGGAGGCGCCGAGCAGGCGCTTGCCGCCGAGGCCGATGAAGTAGTTCTTGTTGTGGTTGGCGAAGCCGAGCACCTCGTGGGGCACGACGTGGCCGATGTTGACGATGAGGTCCCACTGCTCGGTCATGAGCATGGTGTTGAGGTCGACCGGCATCTCCCAGTCGACGGCGCCACCGGTCTTCTCGCGGACGAGCTCCGCCGGCACCGTCCCGACGTTGACGACGCCGTCCTTCCAGTCGTGGGCGTGGATGCGCTCCTCGGGGATGGAGCCGAACATCCAGCGGTTGTCCTCCGGGGTGTGCGGCACATGCTGGCCGAGCGTCGGGATGACGTGGACCTCCGCGCCGGCGGCGTCGAGCCGGTGGTAGAGGTACTCGGCCATCCAGCCCGTCCCGGAGTGGGCGCGGGTGAGGTCCGGCGGGAGCAGGAGCACCCGTCGGTACTCGGTGATCCCGAGCCGCTCTTTGGCCTCCTCGAGGAGCCGGTCGCACATCGCCTCGATCTGGGGCCGCGAGATGAACCGGGCCTCCTCCTTGAACCACGTCATGGTGCTAGACGGTAGCGGCGCGCCCGGCGTGCCGTCAGGTGGGCGGCCACGATCCGTGGCAACCGGCGGCAACCCGGTGGCAAGGGCTGGCAACACGATTGCGCGGGGGAGGGGTGGTCGGGACGATGGCGGCATGAGCGTCGCCCCGCAGGTCTCCCTGAGCGTGCATCCCGACCGCCTCCTGCCGCCCCAGCCCGAGGTCCGGGACGTCGCGCGCAGGATCTACGCCACGACGAAGGACCTTCCGATCATCTGGCCGCACAGCCACGTGCCACCGCAGTGGCTGGTCGACGACGAGCCGTGGCCCGACCCGGCGTCGCTGCTCCTCACGCCGGACCACTACGTCCTGCGGCTGCTCCACGCCAACGGCGCCGAGCTCAGCGACCTCGGACGGGGACCGGAGGGGCCGCTGCCGCTCGACGAGGCGGCCGCCCGCAAGGCCTGGCGGATCCTGTGCGAGAACTACCACCTCTTCCGCGGCACCCCGGTGAAGTACTGGTTCGACACCACCTTCACCGAGGTCTTCGGCATCACCCAGATGCCCTCCGCCGCCACTGCCGACGCCATCTACGACGAGGTCGCCGAGCAGCTCACCACGCCCGAGTTCCGGCCACGCGCCCTGTTCGAGCGCTTCGGGATCTCCGTGCTGGCGACCACCGACGACCCGCTCGACGACCTCGCCCCGCACCGCACGCTGGCCGCGGACCCGACGTTCACCGGTCGCGTCGTGCCCACCTTCCGGCCGGACCGCTTCCTCGAGCTCGCGCGCCCGGGCTGGCCCGACCTTGCCCGCCGGCTCAGTGAGGTCGCCGGCGTCGACACCGGCGACTACGCCGGCTACGTCGCCGCCCTGGAGAACCGCCGCCGCTACTTCCAGGAGCACGGCGCGGTCTCCTCCGACCACTCACACCTCGACGCCGGCACCGAGCCCCTGGAGGAGGGCGAGGCCGCCCGGATCTATGCCGCGGCGCTGCGCGGGGACGTCACCGAGGCGGAGGCCGTCGCCTTCCGCCGGCACATGATGAGCGAGACGGCGCGCATGGCCACCGAGGACGGGCTCGTCATGACGCTGCACCACGGCGTGCGCCGTGACCACGACCCGGACAACCTCGCCCGCTACGGCGCCGACGCCGGCTCGGACATCCCGCTGGCGATGGAGTTCACCGACGCGCTGCGCCCGCTGCTCGGGCGCTACGGCAACCACCCGAACCTCAACCTCGTCGTCTTCACCATCGACGAGACCGTGTTCTCCCGCGAGCTGGCGCCGATGGCCGGCTTCTACCGCTCGCTCTACGTCGGGGTGCCGTGGTGGTTCCTCGACGCCCCCGAGGCCATCCGGCGCTTCCGCGGGGCGGTGACGGAGACCGCCGGGTTCTACCGCACCTCCGGGTTCATCGACGACACCCGGGCGTTCCTGTCCATCCCCACCCGGCACGACATGTCCCGCCGGCTCGACGCGGCGTACCTCGCCGAGCTCGTCGCCGAGCACCGGCTCACCGAGGACGAGGCGTTGGCCACGGCACACGACCTCGTGACGACGATCCCGAAGAAGGTGTTCAAGCTGTGACCCAGCGCCTCAGCCGCCGCCCCGACCAGCCGGCCCCTCCGGTCCGCATCGCCCATCTCGGGCTCGGCAACTTCTTCCGCGCACACCAGGCGTGGTACACGATGCACGCCGCGGACGGCGCCGAGTGGGGGATCGCCGCGTTCACCGGCCGCCGCCCGGACGCCGCCCGGGCGCTGGCCCCGCAGGACGGCCTGTTCACCCTCGTCGTGCGCCACCCGGAGGGGGACGAGCTCGAGGTCGTCACCTCGGTGAGCGCCGTCCACGCGGCCGCCGACCACACGGCGTGGCTCGCCTACCTGCGCGACCCCGAGGTCGTCGTCGTCACGAGCACGGTCACCGAGGCCGGGTACCTGCGGGGCCCCGACGGCGGCCTCGACCTCGACCACCCGGACGTCGTCGCCGACATCGAGACCCTGCGCCGCGACCCGGTCGCCCCGGTGGTCAGCGTGCCCGGGAAGCTCGTCGCCGGCCTCATCGCCCGGCAGGCCGCCGACGCCGGCCCGATCACGCTGCTCCCGTGCGACAACCTCCCCGACAACGGCGCGGTCGTCGCCCGGGTGGTGCGCGACCTCGGGGCCGCGGTGGACGAGAAGCTCCTGCCGTGGGTCGAGGAGAACGTCGACTTCGCCAGCTCGATGGTCGACCGCATCACCCCTGCCGTCGGCGCGGAGACCGCCGAGCTGGTCCGCCGCGAGCTCGGGGTCGAGGACGCCATGCCCGTCGCGACCGAGCCGTTCGCCGAGTGGGTCGTCGCCGGGTCGTTCCCGGGCGGGCGCCCCGCGTGGGAGACCGCGGGAGTGACGCTCGTCGACGACGTCGAGCCCTACGAGCGCCGCAAGCTCCTCCTCCTCAACGGCGCCCACTCCCTCCTGGCCTACGCCGGGCCCGTCCTCGGTCACGAGACCGTCGCCGAGGCGTTCGCCGACGAGCGGGTGCGCGGCTGGGTGGAGCGGCTGTGGGACGACGCCGCGCCCAGTCTCGACGTTCCCGCCGACGACGTCGCCCGCTACCGGGAGGCGCTGCGCGAGCGTTTCGCCAACCCGCGGATGCGGGACGTCCTTGCGCGGATCGCGATGGACGGCTCGCAGAAGCTCCCGGTGCGGCACGGGCCGGTGCTGCGGACCGAGCGGGGTGCGGGCCGGATGCCCGAGGGCGCCGTCGTCGCGGTGGCCGCCTGGCTCGCCCACCTGCGCGGGGCCGGGGTGCCGGTCAACGACGTCGCCGCCGAGCGCTGGCAGCAACTGGCCGCCGGTGAGGACGAGCAGGCCGTGCGCAACGTCCTCGGCGAGCTCGCCCCCGACCTCGCCGGGGACGCGGAGCTCCGGGCGGCGATGCTCGACCGGCTGCGTTCCTTCGAGTCCGTGCGGGCGAGCTGACCATGGGGGTCGTCATCGGGATCGACGTCGGGACGACGACGACGAAGGTCGTCGCCGTCGACCCGGGGTCCGGCTGGCGGGTGGCCGCCTACCGCGAGTACCGGCTCACCGAGCCCCAGCCGCGCTGGCAGGTGCAGGACCCCGGGATGGTCCTCGAGGCCGTCGACCAGGCCCTCGCGGAGGTCGTCGCCGCGTGCGGCGACCTCCCGGTCGACGTCATCGGCGTCGGGTCGGCGATGCACGGGCTGGCCGCGCTCGACGAGGGGCTGCGGCCCGTCACCGACATCATCACCTGGGCCGACACCCGGGCCCACGTCGAGGCCGCCGAGCTGCGCGCCGAGGGTCGGGCACGGGAGCTGCTCCACCTCTCCGGGACGCCCCTCCACCCGATGAGCCCGCTGACCAAGCTCCGGTGGTTCGCCCGTAACGACACCGTCACCGCGGAGCGGGCCCACCGCTGGGTGGGGCTCAAGGACCTCGTCCTCCTCCACCTCACCGGCCGGCTGGTCACCGAGCGCTCGACGGCGTCCGCCTCCGGCCTGCTCGACCTCGGCACCGGTACCTGGGCCGACTCCTCGCTCGAGCTCGCCGGTGTCCGGCGCGAACAGCTGCCCGACGTGCTCCCGACGACGGCGCTGCTCGAGCTCGCCCCCGAGGCGGCCGGACGGGTCGGGCTGTCCCCGGGCATCCCCGTCAACGTCGGCGCCACGGACGGCCCCCTCGGCAACCTCGGCACCGGTGCCATCGAGCCCGGTATCGCCGGCCTCTCCATGGGGACGAGCGGGGCCGTGCGCACCGTCGTCCCCGAGCCCCGGCTCGACGAGAACGGCCGGCTCTTCTGCTACGCCCTGACGGACGACGCCTGGGTCGTCGGCGCGGCGATCAGCAACGGCGGCGTCGTGGCGCGCTGGGCCGGGGACGTCTACGCACCGGACGTGCCGCCCGGCCCGCTGCGCGACACGCAGGTGCTCGCCATGGCCTCGGACGTGCCGCCCGGCAGCGACGGCCTCGTCATGCTGCCCTACCTGCTCGGTGAGCGAGCCCCACTGTGGGACCCGGAGCTCACCGGCGCCTTCCTCGGGGTGCGGCACGCCCACGGGCGCGGACACTTCATCCGCGCGGCCATCGAGGGCGTGGCGCTCCAGATGGCGAGCATCGTCGACGTCCTCGACACGGTCACGCCCGTCACCGAGGTGCGCTGCACGGGCGGGGTCTTCCGCTCCGACCTGTGGCGCCAGGTCATGGCGGCCACCGTCGGCCGGCCGATGGTGCCGACCGACGACGCCGAGGGCTCGGCCCTCGGGTCGGCGATCCTCGCGCTCTACGCGACGGGGCAGGTCGAGTCCCTCGGTGCGGGCGTGGACCTGCTCAGCCCCCCGGGGGACGTGGCCGACCCGATCACCGTCTCGAGCAAGGACCGGGCGACGTACGCGCAGCTGCGCGGCCGGGCGGCCCGTCTGCTCGGCGCCTACGACGAGCTCCAGGAGTACCTGGAGTCCTTCACCCCGCGCGCCTGACGGCCCCGTCCCGCAGACGGCCCGGTCAGCGGCGGCCGCGCCTCAGGGCACCGGCCAGGCATGCACCGGCTTGCCGGTGTGCATCGCGCGCATGTAGTCCGCGAGCATGAGGCGCAGCGCCTCCGACCGGTCGTGCCCCCGCTCCTCGTGGGCGTGGACCGTGGCGACCTGCCACGTCGAGCCGTTGCGTCCCAGCCGGGCGCGCGACTCGATGATGTCGAGGTACTTCCCGGCGGTACCGCCGTCCACCCCGAGGCGGTCCAGGCCGCGGGCCGCCATCGGGAGCAGCTTGCGCAGCACGAGCTCGTCCGCGGAGATCTCCCCGATGCCCGGCCAGTAGAAGCGGGCCGACATGCCCTCCCGCGCGGCCGCCTCGAAGTTCTCGCGGGCGGCGTCGAAGGACATCCGCGACCACAGTGGCCGCTCGTCGGTGACGAGCTCGACGATCATCCCGTAGAAGAAGGCGGCGTTGGCGATCGTGTCGACGACGGTGGGCCCGGCCGGCAGCACCCGGTTCTCCACCCGCAGATGCGGGCGCCCGTCCTGGACGTCGTAGATCGGCCGGTTCCACCGGTAGATCGTCCCGTTGTGGAGGCGCAGCTCGGCGAGCGACGGCGTGCCCCCGGAGGCGAAGACCTCCGCCGGGTCCTCCTCGCTGCTCACCGGCAGCAGTGCCGGGAAGTAGCGCACGTTCTCCTCGAAGAGGTCGAAGATCGAGGTGATCCACTGGTCCCCGAAGAACACCCGCGGCCGCACGCCCTGGTTGCGCAGCTCCGGGGAGCGGGTGTCCGTGGACTGGAGGAAGGCCTCGATGCGGGTCTCCGCCTGGAGCCGGTGCCCGAAGAGGTAAGGGGAGTTGGCGCCCATCGCCACCTGCGGCCCGGCGAGCAGCTGTGCGGCGTTCCAGTAGTCGGCGAACCGGCGCGGGGTGACCTGGAGGTGGAACTGGGTCGAGGTGCACGCCGCCTCGGCGAAGATCGAGTCCATCGTCTCCGACAGCGGCTCGTGGCCGTCGATCTTCAGCGTGATGTCCTCCCGCCGTGAGGCCATGACGGCGTCGTCCAGCGCCCGGTAGCGGTCGCTGTCGCTGAACCACGCCCGGCCCTCCTGCTCCGCGGCGAGGGTGGGCAGGATGCCGATGATGACGAGGTCGGCGCCCGCGTCGCCGGCCCGGTCGCGGGCCCGGTTGAGGTTGCGCCGCAGCGCGCTCTCCAGCTGCTCGAGCGACGTGCCGTCGATCCGCCGCGGCTCGACGTTGAGCTCGATGGTGAACCGGCCGAGCTCGGTCTGGTAGAGCGGGTCGGCGATGCGCTCGAGCACCTCGGCGTTGCCGAGGAACGGGCGCCGCTCGCCGTCGACCAGGTGGATCTCGATCTCCAGGCCGGTGCGCCACTCGTCCTCGACGAACACCCCGGCGGCCAGCATCGACTCCAGGGTGTCGAGGCAGCGGCGCACCTTGGCCCGGTAGCGGGCGTGGTCCGCGCGGCTGAAGGTCGTCCCCGTGATCTCGTCGCCCATCGTTGCTCCTCGGCAGGACGCGCGGGTGCTGTCACCTGTGAGAGAACCACATCCGGCGCCGCTCGGCACGCGTTCTGCGCAGGTGGGCGACAATGGCCCGTGATGCAGCACGAGGACGAGCACGACGGAGCCGGGCCCGCACCGCAGCCGCGGCGGCGCTGGGAGTGGTGGCACCGCCAGACGACGACGACGCGACGCGTCATCCGCACCACTCTCACGCTGCTCGTCACCGGGCTCGCCTCGGCGCTCTTCGGTGTGCTCACCGCCGCGACGGACTCCTCCCTCGGCCCCCACGCCGCGCACTACGCGGTGACCCCGCAGCACGAGATCGTCATCGACCTCGGCCCGCTCGGGTCGGTCCTGCTCGACTCCCCGCTGCCGTGGCCGCTCGGCGTGGAGGTCACCGTCCATGAGATCCCGATGGAGCTGACCGCGGTCCAGCCGAGCCCGGTCACCGGCCTGGCGGGTGACCTCGCCGCCTACGCCCAGCTCGTCTCCCAGCCCGAGGCCGCGGTCGCCGACGCCGCCCTGGCCCTGGGGCGGGACGCCCTGGGGCGCGGTGTCGTCATGTGGTCCGGCCTCCTCGTCCTCATCGCCGGCGGGCGCTTCGCCTCGCGCGGGCTGCTGCGCCGCGAGCTCGCGACCGCCGCGCGCCGGCCCGGAGTCGTCCCGCTCGTCGGCGCCGTCGTCGTCGGGCTCGTCGCGGTGCCCGTCGCCGGCGCGGTCCGGGACCGGCCCGCCGAGGGCACGACCATCCGGGCGCTGGCCGGCACCCCGATGGAGGACCTGCGGATGACCGGCCGCATGGCCCAGCTCATCGACACCTACGGCGGCTATCTCGTCGACGCCTACGAGGAGAACGAGACGTTCTACGCCTCGGTCACCGCGAACCTCGAGGCCGCCTACGCCGAGAGCCGCTCTCCACTGCGGCCCCCCGGTATCCCGATCGTCAGCCCCGCGCCGGCAGACCCCCAGGGAGTCGGCGCGGACGGGTCGCCGACCCACCCCGCGTCACCGGACCCGACCGACGGACCGTCCCCCGACGCGGGCCCCTCACCGGAGACCACTGACGACACCGCGGCACCGGGTGCCGGGATGCCGATGCCCGCCCGGGCGGAGCCGACCGCACGGCGCCGCGTCGAGCCGGTGACCTTCCTCCACGTGAGCGACCTCCACTGCAACGTCGGGATGGCCTCGGTCATCGCGACCGCGGTGCGGCTCAGCGGTGCCAAGGCCGTGCTCGACACCGGGGACACCGTGATGAGCGGGACGTCGGTGGAGTCCTACTGCGTCAACGCCTTCGCCGGGGCCATCCCCGACGACGTCCCGCTCGTCGTCTCCACCGGCAACCACGACTCGGTCACCACCGCCGAGCAGATGCGCGACGCCGGGTACGTCGTCCTCGACGGCGACGTCGTCGAGGTGGCCGGAATCCGGATGCTGGGCGACACGGACCCCACGCTCACCGCCATCGGCGAGGGGACCCGGCCGGAGCGGGAGGAGTCCGTACCGGAGATGGGCGAGCGGCTCGCCGAGACCGCGTGCGCCGAGGGGCGGGTCGACCTGCTCCTCGTCCACAACCCGGTCGCCGCCGTCCCGGCCCTGGAGGACGGCTGCGTCCGGCTCGCGCTCTCCGGCCACTGGCACCGGCGCGAAGGGCCGGAGCTCCTCGGGCGGGGTAACCGCTACGTCGGGGCGAGCACCGCCGGTGCCTCCGGGGGCGCGACCATCGGCCCGCTCAACGGCCCGGCCGAGATGACGGTGCTGCGGGTCGACGCCGCGAGCGGGCGCCCGCTCGACTACCGCGTCATCACGGTCGGCACCGACGCCGGCGTCGAGCTCGGCCGCTGGTACAGCTTCCCGCGGCCGGCAGACGAGGCCGCCCCGAGCGGCGATACTGGTGAGCAGGAGTCCACCGAGGAGCCGACCGACGCGGACGCGTCGGCAGGAACGGAGCGCGAATGAGCCAGCACCCGCGGGCGGGGGAGGCGACGGGCAGCGACGACGTGCTCACCGAGGAGGAGCTCCTCGCCGAGGAGCGGGCGCTGGCCGAGCTCGACCCCGCGCGACCCACGGAGCACCAGCTCGCCGGTGGCGCCCCCCGCGGCCTCGGATGGCTGCTCACCGTCGGCGGGGCGCTCGGGACGTGGGCCGCGGTCATGCTCGTGCTCTCCCAGCAGACCCTGCTCCGGGACCCGGACGCGGCGCTCGGCTGCGACCTCAACCCGCTCATCGGCTGCGGCAAGTTCGTCCTCAGCTGGCAGTCCGCTGCACTCGGGGTGCCCAACGCGCTGCTCGGCACCATCGCCTTCAGCATCGTCACGGCAAGCGGGCTCGCGCTCCTCGGCGGCGGCCGGCTCCCGCGGTTCTACTGGGTGCTCCTCATGGTCGGCTCGGTGCTCGCCGCGGCCTCCATCACGTGGTTCCAGTACCAGGCCTTCGTCAACCTCCGCGGCCTGTGCCCCTACTGCCTCGTCGTCTGGGCGGTGACCATCCCCATCGTGGTCAACGTCCTCGCCCGCGGGCTGCAGGGACGGCACGTGCCCGCGCCGGAGGGGCTGCGGCGGTTCCTCGTCCAGGACCGCGCCCTCGTCATCGTCGTGTGGTACGCGGTCGTCCTCTTCCTCATCGGGTTCGTCTTCTGGGACCAGTGGATGCTGATTCTGTGAGTACACGTGACGGCGGCACCGTGCTGCCCACCTCGAACGTCACCCAGGACTACCTCAAGGCCATCTACTCCGCGGTGGAGTGGGGTGGGCCGGCGATGAGCGTGAGCGCGCTCGCGAGCCGCATGGGGGTGTCCGCGTCGACCGCCTCGGAGACCGTCCGGCGGCTTGCCGAGGAGGGGCTCGTCCACCACGAGCGGTACGGCGGCATCTCGCTCACCGGCCCCGGCCGGCGGGCGGCGCTGAAGATGGTGCGTCGCCACCGGCTCATCGAGACCCTCCTCGTGGAGCACCTGGGCTACGCGTGGGACGAGGTCCACGACGAGGCCGAGGTGCTCGAGCACGCCGTCTCCGACCTCCTCATCGAGCGGGTCGACGCGCTCCTCGGCCACCCCGTCCGGGACCCGCACGGGGACCCGATCCCGAGCGGCGACGGGGAGGTCTCGGTGCCGCAGGCCCGGCCGTTGGCCGAGACTCCCGCCGGCGAGGGCGGGCGCGTCGTGCGTATCTCCGACGCCGAGCCCCAGGTGCTGCGGCACCTCGGCGACGTCGGCGTGCGGCTGGACGCGGAGGTGACCGTCGTCGAGACCCGGCCCTACGTCGGGACGACGCTGTTCACCGTGACCCAGCCGGGGGAGTCGCAGGGGCAGGAGGTCGAGCTGGGCGACCCGGCGGTGGCGGCGGTGTGGGTGACGCGCTGAGCGTCACAGTTCCGGCTGCGCGGTGCGCAGCTTGTGGGTGAGCCGCCGCAGGGTGTGCAGCTCCTCCTCGTCCAGCGCCCCGCCGACGTAGCGGCGGATCGAGCGCACGTGGTTCCGCCCGATCTGCCGCTGGAGGGCCGCGCCCTCCTCGGTGAGCGCGACGACGACGCCGCGTCCGTCGTCCGGCGCCGCGCGCCGCTCGACGAGCCCCCGCGCGGAGAGCCGGTCGACCATCCGGCTCAGGCTGGGCTGGGACAGGAGGATGAGCTCGGTGAGGTCCCGCATCCGCATGGCACCGTCCTCGCCGCGGCTGAGCTGGAAGAGCACGTCGTACTCGCGGGAGGTGAGCGGGGCGAAGTCGTCGCCGGCCTCGAACCGCCGCATGAGCGTGACCTGGGCACGGAAGAGCTCCTCCCACGCCTCGGCGGCGAGCCGGGTGGACACCCCGGGTTGGTCCTCTGCTGTCACGTCACGCCTCCTCCCGGGTGATCGTGCCACGGATACGCTGGTCCCATGGCCACCGTGTTCAGCAAGATCATCGCCGGTGAGATCCCGGGCCGGTTCGTCTGGGCCGACGACGTGTGCGTCGTCTTCGCCACGATCGCGCCCATCACCGACGGCCACATGCTCGTGGTGCCGCGGGAGGAGGTCGACCAGTTCACCGACGCGTCGGACGACCTCCTCGCGCACCTCGTCGCCGTGGCGAAGAAGGTCGGCCAGGCCCAGCGCGCGGTGTGGGACGCACCACGGGCGGCGGTCCTCGTGGCCGGTTTCGAGGTCCCCCACCTCCACATCCACGTGCTGCCCGCGTGGGACGAGGCCGCGCTGCGCTTCGACAACGCCCGCCACGACGTCCCCGCCGAGGAGCTCGACGCCGCCGCCGAGCGGGTGCGCGCGGCGCTCCGGGACGCCGGGCACGGCGCGCACGTGCCCGCCGCGCTCGACTCGCCCCGGCTCGGCTGACGGCGCCCCGCCTCGCTGACGGCGGGCCGCGAGGCACCGTGCGCCGGTGCTCAGGCCGGCTGCGCGGCCGTGGCGGCGAGCTGCTCGGCGAGGTAGGCCTCCCAGGTGCGCCGGCCGAGGTCCGCGGTGTCGAGCGCGAGGTTGTCACCCGCGCGGTACGCGGCACCCGCACGGCCCGGGACCCGCACCGGGACGAACGGCCGGCGCCGGCCCTGTGCCGCGAGGTAGCTGCGCACGAGCTCGTCCAGGCGGTACACCCCCGGGCCTGCGAGGTCGGCCACGCGGCCGGAGGGACCACCGAGGGTGAGCTCGAGGAGCCGGGTGGCGACGTCCCGCGGGTCGACCGGCTGGAAGCGCAGCCCGCCGGGAGCGGGGACGACGGGGAGCCGGGCCATGGATCGCACGGCGGTGAGCACGAGGCTGTGGAACTGTGCCGCGCGCAGCGTCGTCCACGGCAGGCCCGAGGACTCCACCGCCTCCTCGGCACGTCGCTTGGTGCGGAAGTACCCGAGCGGGACGCGGTCGGCGCCGATCACCGAGATGAGGACGAGGTGCTCGACCCCCGCGTGCGCCGCCGCACGGACGAGTGCGGCGGTGGCCCGGTCGTCGCCCGGTGCGGCTGCCCGCGAGGTGGACGACGGTGCCTGCGCCATCGACGGCGGCGTCCGTCCCGTCGTCCCGCAGGAGGTCCCCGACGACGTACTCGACGCCGCCCGCCGGCTCGTGCGGCCGGCGGCTGAGGACCCGGACGGGGCGACCGGTCGCGGTGAGCAGTGGGACGAGCTGCCGGCCCAGGGTGCCGGTGCCGCCGGTGACGAGGATGGTGGGACGCATGTCGGTTCTCCTTCGCGTGTCGGCCGGCGGGTACGGGTACGCCCACCGGGTGTCGCCAGGGTCGACGACGTCGGGGTACCGGATGTGACAGGACGTCACACTCGGGCCGGCGCCGTCGTCGTCCCGGTGTGACCGCTGCGGCGGGTCGACGACCGAGGGGAGTGTGCCGATGACCGACCGGGACCGGCTGGCAGCCAGGTTCGAGGCCCAGCGTGGACGGCTCGGCGCGATCGCGCACCGGCTCGTCGGCGCGGAGCAGGCGGAGGACGTCGTCCAGGAGGCGTGGCTGCGGCTCGAGCGGACCGATGTGGCTGCCATCGACAACCTCGACGCCTGGCTCACCACCGTGGTCTCGCGGATCGCCCTCCACGTCCTGCGCAGCGCGCCCAGGCGGTGGGAGCGCCCGTGGCAGGTGCAGCCGTGGGAGGAGCCGGTGAGCCGGGAGGGCCAGCCCGAGCGGGAGGTCGCCGAGCGCGACGCGGTGGGCGCGGCCCTCCTCGTCGTGCTCGACCGGCTGAACCCGGCCGAGCGGCTCGCCTTCGTGCTCCACGACGTCTTCGGCCGCCCTTTCGACGAGATCGCCGGTGTGCTCGGCAGATCGGCCGCCGCGGCCCGCCAGCTCGCCTCGCGGGGACGGCGGAAGGTCCGCGGCGCGCCCGCGCCCACCTCCCAGGACCGGCGGCGGGCCCGGCAGGTGGTCGAGGCATGGCTGCTCGCCGTCCAGCGCGGGGACCTCGGTGACCTCCTCGCGCTGCTCGACGAGGACGTTGTGCTGCGGGCCGACTACGGGTCCCGCGGCGGTGAGGTGGTCGCCGGTGCACGGGCGCTCGCCGACCGTGCCGCCACCTTCGCCCGGGTCGCCGCCGGCTCCGTGCCCGTGCTCGTCGACGGCCGCCCCGGGGTCATGGCCGTGCGCGACGGACGGGTGCTCTCGCTCATGGCCTTCGAGATCACCGACGGCCGGATCACCGCCCTCGACGTGCTCGCCGACCCGGCCCGACTCGCAGGCCTCGACCCGGCCGGCTGACCGGCGGCCCCCCGTCCGGGCCGTCAGCCCAGGGTGCACTGCGTGCGGAGCGCCTCGACGGCGTGGAGAAAGGCCTGGCCCCCGTCGTCGAGCTCGGTGTCCCGCGCCTCCACGTGGGTGCGCCACGCCTCGGCGAGGACCTCCGCGGCGTAGTACAGGCCGTCGGTGCCGGGTGCGTGGAGGTTGAACGCCGAGATCTTGTCCACCGAGGTACCGATCTGGGAGTCGGCGGCGCCGCCGCCGACCCAGCCGTGGAGCAGCTCCGTCTCCGCACAGATCTGTGCGATGGTCGCCGCGCGGTCGTGAGCCGAGGTCGACCTCCCGGCGTCGGAGGCGGGCGACGCGGGCGCCGCCGTCGCCCGCGGGGCGGGCGCCGGAGAGGGCGTGTGTGCTCCCGGCAGGTCCTCGACCGGCGGCGCGCTGCAGCCCGTCACCAGGACCGCCACGCAGAGCACGGCCCGGAGCGGACGGGACGTGCGCCGGGGTGGGGCGGGCGCGTGGCGGCGCGCGGCCGTCCGGGCCGTGACCTCGTGATCCATCGTGGGGCTCCCAGGAGTGCCGGACGAGGACCGCTGCGTCCTCGCCGTCGCCGCCCCGACGACCTCAGTCTCGCGACGATGGCGGTTCGCGGCAATGGTCCTTCGGGCTGATCTCAGCCGTCGAGCAGCTCGCGGATGTCCTGCGCGGTCAGCGGCGTGCTCGCGCTCGCGGTGCCGCCCGCGAGCACCCGGTCGAAGAGCTCTCGTTTGCGCTCGGCCAGCGCCATGACCTTCTCCTCGATCGTGCCCTCCGCGACGAGTCGGTAGACCATGACGGTGCGCGACTGGCCGATGCGGTGGGTGCGGTCGATCGCCTGGTTCTCCACCGCCGGGTTCCACCACGGGTCGAGCATGAAGCAGTAGTCGGCCTCGGTGAGGTTGAGGCCGAAGCCGCCCGCCTTGAGGCTGATGAGGAACACCGGGGCGTGCCCCTCCTTGAACTCCCGGATCCGCGCGGCGCGGTTGGTCGTGGTGCCGTCGAGGTAGCAGTAGTCGACGCCCTGCTGCTCGAGGCGGTCGCGCACGAGCCCGAGGTAGCCGGGGAACTGGCTGAAGACGAGAGCCCGGTGCCCCTCGGCGACGACCTCGCCGAGCAGCTCGAGGAACGCCTCGGCCTTGCTCGACCCCACGCCCGCGTACTCCTCGTCCACCAGCGCCGGTGCGAGGGCGAGCTGCCGCAGCAGGGTCAGGGAGCGGAAGATGGTGAAGCGGTTCTTGTCGAGGTCGTCGAC
>DAHVRG010000176.1 GCA_027322565.1 Georgenia sp. | reverse complement strand
CGTCCCCGCGGCCGTGCCCCGCAGCCGGGTGCGTGGCCGTGCGCGGCGGGGGAGGAGGAGGGCGGCCGCGGCGGTGAGCGCGGCACCGAGGAGCGCGACGGTCAGCAGCGCCGTCCGCCAGCTCGTGACGTCGGCGACGACTCCGCCGAGCACGCGCCCGCCCATCCCGCCGAGCGTCGTGCCCGCGATGTACAGCCCGGCGACCCGGGTCACCCACCCGGGTGCGACGTTCTCGGCAACCCAGGCCAGCGCGGCGGCCGGCACGGCGGCCAGCGCCGCGCCCTGCACCCCGCGCGCGAGGAGGAGGAGCCCGAAGCCCGGGGCGAGGGCGGCACCCACACCCCCGAGGACGGCGCCGCCCAGCCCGAGCACCATCGTCCGTCCCCGGCCCAGCCGCTCCGACAGCCGCGCGAGCGGCAGGACGGCGACGGCGATCGCGAACGTCGACACGGAGACGAGGAGGCTCGTGCGCGTCGCGTTGACGCCGAGCTCCGCCGACACGAGCGGGAGCAGCGGCTGGACGACGTAGACCATCGCGAACGCGGCGATGCCGGTGGCGAAGAGCGCGAGCAGGGCGCGGCGGTACTGCCGGTCGTGCGGGCGCAGGCCGTCCGGCGCGGGGGACTGGTCGGCGGCCACCGGGCCACTGTAGGCCGCCGGTCGGCAGGTGTCGCCGCCGGCCGCGCAGGGCCCGCTACCCGCGCAGGGAGTTTGCGCAGCCGCACGAGTCGCGGTGCATGACCCGTGCCGGCACGCGCACCGCACGGGGCGGGGCGCAGCCGTCGGCGATGCGGTCGAGGAGGAGCTCGACGGCGCGGCTGCCGATCTGCTCGGCGTCCTGCGCCACCGTCGTGAGCCGAGGGGAGAAGACGTCGGCCCACTCGAAGTCGTCGAAGCCGACGAGGGCGATGTCGTCCGGGACGTCCAGGCCCCGGTCGCGCAGCAGCCGCATGGTGCCGATGACCATGGCGTTCTGGGCGGCGACGACGGCGGTCGGCGGGTCCGGTGCGTCGAGCAGCGCCGCCAGCGCGGTGTACGTCTGGCGCGCGTCCGAGCCGCCGGACACGACGAGCCGCGGGTCGGCGGACAGCCCCGCCCGGGTCAGACCGAGGCGGTACCCCTCCACCCGCTCGTCCGTCGTCGTCAGCCCGGCCATGCCGGAGACCATCGCGATCCTCCGGTGCCCGATCTCGGCGAGGTGCGCGACGAGATCGGCCATCGGCTCGACGTTCTCCGTGCACACCGAGTCGAAGCGGGCGTCCGCCGCCCTGTCGACGAGCACCGTCGGCAGCGACGTGCGCGCGAGCCGGTCGAGGAGCGGCTGTGCCCCGCTCGAAGGGGCGAGAAGGAGGCCGTCGAGGCGGTACCCGCGCAGCGCGGTGACGACCTGCTCCTCGATGCGGGGGTCCTCGTGGGTGTCGGCGAGGATGAGGGTGTAGCCGCCCTCCGACGCCGCCGCCTCCATGGCCCGGACGACGGCGCCGAAGTAGAGGTTGGTGATCGCCGAGATCGCCACCCCGAGCTGCTGGCTGCGCGACCGCACGAGCGAGCGGGCCTGCCGGTTGGGGACGTAGTCGAGCTCCTCGACGACGGCGAGCACCCGCCGCCGGGTCCGCTCCGTGACGTGGCGGGTCCCGTTGATCACGTGGGACACCGTGGCCGTCGAGACTCCCGCCCGACGCGCGACGTCCGCGATGGTGACCACGCTGGCGACCTCTTCCCCGGCCGGTGCCGGTCTGACGAAAGCGATTACGTAAACGCTTGCCTTTTGACCTTAGCGCTGGTTCACTCAGGGGAACACCGGTGTGAGGTGGGACACAGTGAACGCGAGGGGGCGGATCATGAGGACCGACCGACGGACTTCCGGAACGACGCGCAGGCGGTACACCGCCGCCGTGGTCGCGATCGGCGCACTGGGCCTGGCCGCCTGCGGCTCGGACGGCGAGCCGAGCGGCGACGGCGGCACGACCGACGGGGAGGGTGGTGGCGGCGGCGGGGACGTGAGCATCGGCCTCATCACGAAGACCGAGACCAACCCGTTCTTCGTCACCATGCGCGAGGTCGCGGCCGAGTACGCCGACGAGCAGGGTGTGCAGCTCACCGCGCTCGCCGGCGCCTTCGACGGCGACAACGAGGGCCAGGTGCAGGCGATGGAGGACCTCATCGCCCAGGGCGTGGACGGCATCATGATCACGCCGAACAACTCCACCGGGCTCCTCGGCGCGATCGAGCAGGCGCGCGCCCAGGGCATCCTCGTCATCGCGCTCGACACCGCGACCGACCCCGAGGACGCCGTCGACGCGACCTTCGCCACCGACAACCTCGAGGCCGGGCGGCTGCAGGGTGCCTACGTGCGCGCCGCCCTCGGCGACCAGGACCCGGCGCTCATCATGCTCGACGGCACCGCCGGCGGAACCGTGGACACCTTCCGTCACGACGGCTTCCTCGAGGGCTTCGGGATCGAGGAGGGCGACCCCGCCATCCTCGGGATGGAGAACACCCAGGGCGACCAGAACAACGCCCAGACCGCGATGGAGAACCTGCTCCAGCGCAACCCCGACGTCAACGCCGTCTACACGATCAACGAGCCGGCCGCCCGCGGCGCCTATGCCGCGCTCGAGGCGCAGAACCTCACCGACCAGGTGGTCATCGGGTCCATCGACGGCGGCTGCCAGGGCGTACAGGACGTCGCCGACGGCAGGTACGCCGCCACCGTCATGCAGTTCCCCGCCGAGATGGTCCGGCAGGGCATGGACGCCATCATCACCGCGGCGAACGGGGGCGACATGCCCACCGGGTTCGTCGACACCGGCAGCGTCGTCATCACCGACAACCCGGTCGAGGGGATCGAGTCGGAGAGCACCGAGTGGGGCCTGGAGAACTGCTGGGGCTGAGCGCCGCCGGCCGGGGGAGGGCAGGAGAGCCATGGCACCCGACGTCGTGACCGGTGCGGCGGCGCCGGTGGAGGTCGTGCGACGCGAACGGCTCGGCCGCGCGCTGCGCAACCCGGTGATCGGGCCGCTCGGGGCCCTCGTCATCGCCGTCGTCGTCTTCACCGTGACGACCGACACGTTCGCCACCGTCGGCAACGCCTCCCTCATCCTCCAGCAGTCGATCGTCATCGGGA
>DAHVRG010000172.1 GCA_027322565.1 Georgenia sp. | reverse complement strand
CGCTCACCACCCCGCCCGGGCCGAGCATCCGCGCGAGCCCGCGCATCCGGCCCTCGGCCGCGGGGGAGGACAGCCGCTCCACGGTCCCCCTCATGCAACCACCTCACCCTCCGGCGCTGCCTGGACGGCCTCGACCCGGCTGCGCAGGCGCGGGTCGACGACCCGCTCGAGCACGTCGGCCACCGACATGACGACGACGTAGCCGAGCGCGATGACGAGGACGACACCGATGACCACGGGCACGTCGCGCGCATGCGTGGCGTCGATGAGCAGCCGCCCGAGCCCGGGCCGCCCGAAGAGGGTCTCGACCACCACCGCGCCGGAGAGCAGTGAGCCGAACGCCCAGCCGCTCAGCGCGATCGCGGGGAGCGCGGCGTGCCGCAACGAGTGTCGCCACAGCACCGTGCGCTCCGAGGCGCCGCGGGTGCGCGCCGTCGTCGCGAACGGGGCGTGGTGCGACTCCTCCAGACCGTCCCGCATGACCTGGCCCAGGAACCCGGCCACGGGGACGGCGAGCGTGACCGCCGGCAGGAGGAGCTCGCCGGGTGCGTTTCCCGCGCTCGTCGCAGGTAGCCAGCCGAGCCCGCCCGCGAAGACGGCGATGAGCACCGCACCGAGCCAGAAGTGCGGCATCACCGAGGCGACGACCTCGCCGCCACGCAGCAGCCCGACCGCCCGTCGCGCCAGCCGGCCGCGGGCGAGCACGGCGACAGTGGCGACGGCCAGGGCGATGAGCCAGGCGAGGAGCAGGCTCCAGGCGGCGAGGATGAGCGTCCCGGAGAGCTGGTCGCCGATGAGCTCGGCGACCGGGCGCCGTCGGGCGTAGGAGTCCCCGAGCTGGAAGGTGGCGGTGCGCTGCAGCTGGAGGAGGTACTGGACGACGAGCGGCTCGTCGAGGGAGTACTCCGCCCGCACCCTGGCCACCGCCTCCGGGCTCGCCTGGGAGCCCGGCCCGCCGAGGATCGCCTCCGACGGGTCCCCACCGGCGGAGCGGAGCGCGAAGAACACGACCGTGGCGACGACCCAGGCGACCAGCGCCGCGGCCTCGACGCGGCCGAGGAGCCAGCGCACGAGGGACATCGTCGTCGGCCGTCAGGAGGTGAGCCGCGCGTCGACGAAGGTCGGGGTGGAGACCGTGCCGAGCGTCCTGACGCCGGTGACGCCCCGGGTCAGGAAGTGGTTCTGCTGGTCGTACAGCGGCAGGATGTAGTACCCCTCGAGCACCCGACGCTGGACCTCGGTGTAGAGCTCGGCGCGCTGCTCGGGATCGGTGATGCGGGCGGCCTCCTCGAGCAGGGCGTCGAGCTCGGGGTCGGTCACCTGGGCGAGGTTGGCGAAGTAGCCGCTCGGCGCGGGCTCGGTGCTCGCCGAGTGGTAGAGGATCCGCAGGACGTCCGGCCCGACCTTGGTGTAGGGGGCGCTCACGGCCTCGTAGTCGTTCTCCCCGCCGTCCTCGGGGGCGGCCAGCGCGCCGTACCAGGCCGAGAGGTCGAGCGGGGTGAGGACGACCTCGAAGCCCACCCGCCTGGTGTTCGCCTGGATCTGCTCGAAGAGGGCCTGCTCGGCCGCCACGGACTGGTTGGTGCTCACCGGGAAGCGCACGGTGAGGCGCTCGCCGTCACGGACCCGGTAGCCGGCGTCGTCGACCTCGTCCCAGCCGGCCTCGTCGAGCAGCCGGGCGGCCCCGTCGAGGTCCGTGACGAAGAGCGAGGGGTCGCTGTAGGCGAACGGCTCCACGCTGGAGAGGGGGGAGTGGGAGCGCGTGGTGACGCCCTGGTAGAGGGTCTCGATGCCGGGGTCGACATCGGCGGACCAGATGAAGGCCTGGCGCACCCGGAGGTCGTCGAACGGGGGCTGGGAGGAGTTGAGCTCGATCCGGTTGACCGACCCGGGGCGCGGGGCGTCGATGTGGGTGATCGCGCTGCCGGCCTCGGCCGAGACGATCGCCTCCGGCTCGGGGTTGTCGATCACGTGGACCTCCCCTGACTGCAGCGCCGCCCAGCGGGTCGCCGGGTCCGGGATGAAGCGCCACTCGATGCGCTCGAGGTGGGCGGGGCCGTCGTTCTCCACCTGTGGGCCCGGGGTGGCGTAGTCCTCGTTGCGCTCGAGGAGGACGTGCTGCTGGGGCACCCACTCGGCGACGACGAACGGCCCGGTGCCGATGGGGGCGGCGCAGTTCTCCTCCATCCCGCGGGCAATGCCGGCGGGGGACTGGATGGCGGTCCACTGCATGCTCAGCGACTCGAGCAGCGCGGAGTCCGGCTCGGACAGGTGGAACCGCACGTGGGTGTCCTCCACCGGCTCCACCTCGGCGATCTTCTGCACCGCGAGCCAGCCCGTGGACGACGCGGTGTTGGGGTCCTGCAGGTGCTCGATGTTGGCCTTGACCGCCTCGGCGTCCAGCGGCGTGCCGTCGGTGAAGGTGATGCCGTCGGCGAGGGTGAGGTCCCAGGTGAGGCCGTCGTCGCTGACCTCCCAGTCGGTGGCGAGCCAGGGCTGGATCTCACCGTCGGCGTCCCGGCCGACGAGCGGCTCGAGGTACTGGGTGCTGATGAGCGCCTGGGGGTAGTTGCCGCCGACGTGCGGGTCGAGGCAGGTGGGCTCGGCGTCGCCGGTCGCGTAGACCAGCGTGCCGCCGTCGACGGGCTCACCGGTGGCGGTGGCGCCGCCGTTGTCGCCGCCGCTGCTGCAGCCGGCCAGGGTGAGCGTCACGGCTGCGGCGGCGGCTGCGAGCCGTGGTCCGCGACGGTGCGAGCGGGGCAGGAGCCGGGTCTCGGCCATGGGAGGTCACCGTTCGTCGAATTGTTAGTCCGCGTCCAACAATAGACGTAGGATCGCTGTCATGGGTAAGCCGCGACGTGTGGGCCGGCCGCGGGCCGCATCCCGCGAGATCCTCGAGGAGGCCGCGTGTGAGCTCTTCCTCGAGCGGGGGTACGCGGCGACGTCGGTGGCGGACATTACGCAGCGCGCGGGTGTGAGTCGGGCCACGTTCTTCAACTACGTCCCGACGAAGAGCGACCTGCTCTGGACGTCGGTCGACGACGCCGTGGATGCCCTCGAGGCGGAGCTCCGCGGGGCCGACGGAGAGGGTGGCGAGGCGGGGGCCGTGGCCGAGGTGCGTGCGGCGCTGCTCCGGGTCGGCGCGGCTCTGGAGCCGGGGACTGTCGTCCTCGCCTTCGCCAACGCCGAGCCGATGGGGGTGGCCGAGGAGCTCGAGGAGTCCGCCGCCCGCCGCCAGGGTCGCGCCGGCGCGGTGATCGCCGGCCACCTGCGACGCCGCGGGGTCGAGAGCCTCCCCGCGGACGTCCTCGGCACGGCGGTGGCCGGTGCCTTCCTCGTCGCGCTGCGGTACTGGTCCCGGGCGCCCGTGCCCCGCGAGCCGTTCCCCGACGCGCTCTGCCGAGCGCTGGACGTGCTCACCGTGACCGCGGGTGACGGCAGGCCCCGGGGCTGACGTGCGGCCCGCGTGGGCGGGGCGCGCCGAGACTCAGCGGACGGCGTAGGTCGCGCAGGCGAGGTCGCCGTTGCGGCCGACGTCGCGTAGCGCGAGCTCGACGTGGCGGGGGAGCAGGGGCATCCCCGCGCCCAGCGTGACCGGTGCGAAGGAGACGAGGACGTCGTCGAGCAGCCCGTGGTCGTGGAACTGGCCGACCAGGTCCCCTCCGCCCACGAGCCAGACGTCGCGTTCCCCGGCCGCGGTGACCATCGCCCGGTGCACCTGCGGTACCGGGTCGGCGGTGAAGGTGATGTCGGCGTCCGGCCGGGGTGGGAAGTCCCGGTGGGTGAAGACCCAGCTCGGCACGTCGTAGTCCCATGTCCCGTCCCCGACGTGGTCGACGATCCACCGGTAGGTGGAGGCCCCCATGGCCAGGGCGCCGATCCCCGCGATGAACGTCGCGTAGTCAAGCGCGCCGCCCTCCTCCTGCCGGCGCGTCAGCAGCCAGTCGAGGGAGTGGTCCGGCGTCGCGATGAAGCCGTCCAGCGATGCGGCGGTGTAGTAGACGGTGCGGGTCATGAGGTCCTCCAGTCGATCGGGTCGCCGTGCCCCGGGTCGAGGCCGGCGTCGCGGAGCAGGTGACGCACGAGCAGGCGGCGATGGGCGCCGAAGGTCAGGACGTGGGCGATGACACTGCCGAGCACGAAACTCTCCGGCGGGTCGCACAGCGCGTCGA
>DAHVRG010000122.1 GCA_027322565.1 Georgenia sp. | reverse complement strand
GGCCGTAGGCGAACACGCTGTCCGCCGGCCCACCCCTGGCGGCGTTGTTGACGAAGTACCGGTTGCCGCGGCGCACGGTGATGGTGTCCCTGCCGTCCCCGTCCCAGTCACCGATGAGCACCTCGTCGGTGTGCCGCCCGTACATGAAGTGGACATCGGCGTCCCCGCCGCGCCACCCGTTGGTGAGGAAGAACCCGTACCGCTGCGCCGGCGGCTCTGGCTCGCCCGGCTCCTCCGGGCCGTAGCCCAGACCGAAGCCCATCTCGTAGAGCACGCTCTCGCCGTCGGGGTCGGGCACGTTCACCGGCAGCCTGCCGCTCGGGTCGACGTTGCCGAGGACGACGTCGGCGACGGCACCGAGCATCGGCAGCTGGTAGCTGTACGTCGCGATCGCGGCCGGGGCGCCCCACGCGACGTCGTACGGGTTGCGCACCGCGATCTGGACCACCGGCGTGCCGGTGTCCATGAGCGCCGCGAGGAGGTCGCGCTGGGACTGCGTCTGGGCGGCGTCGGCGGGTGTGTGGGTCATGAGGACGATGGCGTCGTGGCCCGCGGAGGCCGTGACCGCCTCGCTGATCTGCTCGGGGGTCGGGAAGTTCGCCGTCCACAGCGCGGTCGCCTCGGCGCCGCGCTCCTCGAGGGCGGCGGCAAGGTTGCCGACCCCGGTCTCGCCCCAGCCCGTGACGAAGACCGACTGGCCCTCGTCGAGCGGGAGGACACCCTCGTTGCGGACGAGGGTGACCGCCTTCTCGGAGATGTCCTGCGCCGTCGCCGCGTGCTCGTCCGAGCCGACGACGTCCATGACGGCGTCGACGTCGACGTACGGGTCCTCCCACACGCCGCGCTCGACCTTCCACTCCAGGATCCGGGTGACCGACTCCTCCAGGCGCTCGCGGGTGAGCTCTCCCGCGTCGATGGCCTCCCTGACCGCGACGAAGGTGGCGTCGACGTCCGGGGACATGAGGAGGATGTCCGAGCCGGCCTGGATCGCGAGCACGGCGATGTCGCCGTCGGTCAGGGGCGTGTCGCTCCCGTCGATCGGGTTGGTCGGCAGCTCCTTGAGCGCGGCCATGTTGAGCGCGTCGGTGGTGATGAGGCCCTCGAAGCCCATCTCCTCGCGCAGCAGGCCGGTGAGCACGTCGTGGGAGAGGGTGCCGGGCAGGTCGGGGTCGATCGCCTCGACGATGACGTGCGCCGTCATGATCATGTCGACACCGGCGTCGATGGCCTCCTGGAAGGGTAGGAGGTGCCGGTCGAGCGTCTCCCGGTCGTACTTGACGATCGGCAGCCCGGTGTGGGAGTCGGTCTCCGTGTCGCCGTGGCCGGGGAAGTGCTTCGCGGCGGCCGCCACGCCCTCCGCCTGCATCCCCTCGATCTGCGCGACCCCGAGCGCCGCGACGTTCTCCGGGTCCTCACCCATCGAGCGCACGCCGATGACCGGGTTCGCCGGGTTGGTGTTGACGTCGACGACGGGGGCGAAGTTGGCGTTGACCCCGACCGCCGCCATCTCTGCGCCGAGGATCTCGCCCTGCGCGCGGGCCAGGTCGGTGTCCCAGGTCGCCCCGAGCGCCATGTTGCCCGGCAGGACCGTGGCGGGGGCGCCCATGCGGGCGACGAGGCCGCCCTCCTGGTCGATGGTGACGGCGAGCGGGATGCCCGAGCCGCTGTCCCGTGACACGTCCTGCAGGTCGTTGCTCAGCTGGGCCGTGCCGACGGGGTCGTCGACGACGACGGGGTTGGACCAGGCGAAGTACAGCACCCCGCCCAGCTCGTACTTCTCCACGACGTCGGCCGGGGTGTCGACGCCGTAGCGCGACTGGTTGCTGCCCCCGTCCCCGACGTGGCCGGCCTCGTCGACCGCGCTGCCGTAGACGTGGGTCCAGGTCATCTGTCCGATGAGCTGGTCGATGGTCATGCCCTGGACGATGTGCTCGATCGGGTTGGTGGAGTCTGGGGTCGAGACCGGGTCGGCGCTCGCGGGGACGGTGGATGCCAGGAGCATCCCCGCCGCGAGGCCCGTGGCGACGCCTGCTCTGGCGCCGAGGGACTTCTTGGACAACGTTCCTCCTCGTTCGGTCGTCATCGGTGACGTCATATGCGGCAACAGTTTTCCCGCGTGCGGGAGTGGAGGAAACTGCTGACGCCCTCAGCGTACGACAGCTTGTGGTGCCCGTCACGCCGCCCGGTGGTCCCTTCCGGGGCCGCCCCCCCTAATAGTACGGTGAACACCGTGGAAAAGCCTCTGGGACCGTTGCCCACCCGCGGGATCGCCCGCGAGGAGCTCTCGCCGGCGCGGCGCGCCACGCTCGACGTGCTCATCGACCTCGGCGGGCGCCGCACCGTGGCGGAGCTGGCCGCGGCCCTCGGGCAGCACCAGAACACCGTGCGGGAGCACCTCGAGGCGCTTGTGCAGGCGGGCCTGGCTCACCGGTCGCTGCGCCCCTCCACCGGACGTGGGCGCCCCGCGGCGCTCTACCGTGCGACGCTCGCGGGCACCCCAGCCGGCCCGGAGTACGCCGTGCTCGCCGAGGTGCTCATCAACCACCTGGCTCGGCTCGTGCCGGACCCGGCGGAGCGGGTCGAGCACGCGCTGTCCGCCGGTCGCGACTGGGGCCGCGCCATCCGCGAGCGCCGGCTCGTCGACGCCCCTCGCCCCCACCGCCCCACCACCCCCGCCGACAGCCCACCTCCCGCCGACAGCTCACTTCCC
>DAHVRG010000110.1 GCA_027322565.1 Georgenia sp. | reverse complement strand
GGAGACGTAGGCGGCTGCCGGAGAGGCAAGATACCGGACGGCGCCGACGATGTCGGACACGTCCCCGAAGCGACCGGCGGGAATGGCCGCCTTGAGCGCCTCCTGGCGCGCCTCGGGCAGCTCGCGGGTCATGTCGGTGTCGATGAACCCGGGCGCGATGACGTTCGCGGTGATGTTGCGCGACCCCAGCTCGCGGGTGATGGACCGGGCCATGCCGACCAGGGCGGCCTTGGTGGCGGAGTAGTTGACCTGACCGGCGTTGCCGTACATGCCTACCACCGAACCCATGAGGATGATCCGCCCGCCGCGCTTGCGGATCATGCCCTTCGACACCCGCAGCACGCAGCGGAACACCCCGGTGAGGTTGACGTCGAGCACCTCCTCGAACTCCTCGTCGCGCATCCGCATGAGGAGCTGGTCGCGGGTCATGCCGGCGTTGGCCACGAGCACCTCGACCGGGCCGTGGGCTTCCTCGATCTCACCGATACCGGCGTCGATGGACTCGGTGTCGCGCATGTCGCCGCGCACGCCGAGCACTCCCTCGGGCAGCTCGCCGCCCCGGTGGATGGTGGCGACCCGGTCACCGGCGGCCACGAAGGCCTCGGCGACGGCGCGTCCGATCCCCCGGCTCGCGCCGGTCACCAGCACACTGCGTGCTTCTTGGTTCACGTGTCCTCCCGATCGTGCGTCTCAGGCACGGTACCGAACCCTGCGGTGGGCCGGGGCGCCGTCTCGGGCGCGCCACCGCCCCGATCGCGGGGTTAGGCTCGAGTTGTGGGCAGGAAGGCGCAGGTTCACGCGATCACCTCGGTGGGGCGACCGCTGAGCGAGGACGTCCACGGCCGGATGGTGCGCTACCTGATCTCGATGGCGATCCGCACAGCCTGTGTCGCCGGCCTGTTCTTCACCGACGGCTGGCTGCAGTGGGTGATGGCGGCCGGAGCTGTGCTGCTGCCCTACGTCGCCGTGCTGGCCGCCAACGCCGGCGCCAAGCGCCCCGAGCCAGCCGATACGCTGATCGGGGCGCCCGAGCTGGAAGCTCCTCCCGACGCACAGCGCCCGACGTACCCGCCCATCGACCTGAGAGGTGGCTACCTGCGGTGAGCACGTTCGCCTCCCCCGGCCGCCCCACCGAGGCACTCGCCGAGCACATCTGCAGCGCCAAGGGCTGCCGCACCGCCGCCGTCTGGGCGTTGCAGTGGAACAACCCGCGGATCCACGGCGCGGACCGCCGCAAGACCTGGCTGGCGTGCGAGGAGCACCGGGAGCACCTCGAGTCCTTCCTCGGGACGCGGTCGTTCCTGCGCGAGGTCATCCCCGTCACAGAGCTATGAGCCGCTACCGCTTCCTGTGGAGCGGTCGCTGGGCGGGGCTGGCGGCGATCGCCGTCGTTGTCGCCGTCACCTGTGTCCTCCTCGGGGTCTGGCAGTGGAACCGCCACGAGAGCCGTGCCGCCGCCAACGACCTCGTCGACGCGAACTACGACGCGCCCGTCGCTCCGTTCGCGGAGGTGGTCGACGGCGCGGTCCCGGCCGAGGTGGTCTGGCGCAGCGTCGAGGTGCCCGGCCGCTACACGGGGGAACAGGTGGTCGTGCGCAACCGTCCGGTTGCCGGCGCGGCCGCGGCCCGCGTGCTCGCGGTGCTCGAGACCGACGGCGGCGGTCGCCTCGTCGTCGACCGGGGCTGGCTGCCCCTTGGGGACGCCGAGCCCGTGCTCCCCGACTATCCGCAGGGTGAGGTGCTCGTCGTCGGCCGGCTGAGGGAGGCCGAGGCACCCGACACGCGGACCGCGCCGGCCGGGCAGGTCTACGCGATCGCGCCCGCCACGGTTGCGGAGGTGGCGGGGGTGGACCCCACAGACCTCGTCGACGGGTACCTCCTGGCGGTGTCGGAGGACGGTGCACCGGTCGACGGGCTCAGCGCCTTCCCGCGTCCGGAGACCACCCCCGGCTCGCACCTGTCCTACGCCTTCCAGTGGTGGGTGTTCGCCTGTGGTGCGCTCATCGGGTACGTGGTCCTCGCCCGGCGCGAGGCGTGCGAGGCCGCGGGTGGGCCGGCACCGACAGCCCCGCGACCCGAACGGCCCGCACGCACCCCCCGCCGCCGCTCGGACGCCGAGGAGGAGGACGCCCTCATCGACGCCCAGCTGCACGAGGCCTGACCATCGGCGGAAGCGGCCCTGGCCTTCCGTGCCTGAAGCCAGCGAGTCTGACGAGCCGGTCGTTGCCAGGTAGGGTGTCCGGAGCCCCGTGTACGACACGTGTCCCCGAACCATTGGAGTCGACCTTGCCGCGCAAGCCCGCTGTGTTCCTCTCAGCCCTCGTCCTCGCCTCGCTGGGCCTGACGGCCTGCGGCAGCGACTCCGACAGCCCGGGCGACGCCGCCACGACGCCCCCGGCGGCGCAGGAGGAGACCACCAGCCAGGAGGAGCCGACCACCCCGGCGGCCGACGCGGAGGACGCTGTCGAGGAGCCCACGGAAGCGACCGAGGACACCGACGACACGTCGGCCGACACCGCGGCCGAGACCCCCGACCCCGGCCCGGCCCCCGACGGCGCGGTCATCCCCGCCGCCGCGGTGGCGAAGCCGCCGGAGACCATCGCGCAGTTCACGCTCATGGACGGCGAGGGTCCCGCCCACATCTACTCCACGGACAGCCCGAGCGCGATGGTCGCCCTGGACGGCAACGTGCTGAGCTCCCCGTACGAGTCCCTGGTCGAGTACATCGAGACCGACAACACCCCGGCGGGCACCGGGAGCTGCGGGACCGACGAGGCGGGCACCTCCATCACCTGCTACCAGCGGGTCGAGGACGGCGTGGTCACCCTCACCGCGTCCCCCAAGGAGATGCGGCTCGCGGACATGGTCGTGTTCGTGAACCAGTACGCCGAGCAGGCCGGCGCGGCCTGAGGGACCGCTCCCCCTCACCCGGCGTGCGAGGGGTCGCCGCGTCCGGCGAGCCCTCGCGCGAGCCGTCCAGCCAGCCGAGGATCCGCGCGGCCGCGTCGTCGGGGGCGAGCCGGCTGTTGTCCAGGCGCAGGTGCCGGTGCTGCGCCAGGAGGGCGTCGCCCGGTAGCGGCTCGGAGCCACTCCCCCGGCCGGTGTTCATGACATAGCGCTCCATCTCGCGCACGTTGGCGTCGGACCACCGGACGTCCCGTTTCGACCGCTTCTCCGCGAGGCGCAGCTCGGTCCGGTTGCGCTGCAGCCGGGTGTCCAGGTCGGCGGACAGCTCCACGAACGCCACCTGTGCCCCACGAGCGACGTAGGGGCGGATGTAGGTGGCCAGCTCCTCGGCGTCCTCCTCGAGCTCGAGGCCCCAGACGTAGGTGAGCACCAGGTCGGTCCGCGACCGCGCGGCCTCCTCGACCGCCTGGGCACGCCAGGCACTGAGCAGCCGGGTGAACGGCGGCGTCCCGTAGTCGAACACCTCGAGCAGCGGCTCGATCAGCGCGTGGTTGTGGAACAGGCGGAAGGTGCTGCTGTCGGCGAGCGCCCGTCCCACCGTCATCTTCCCGACAGCGGGCGGACCGAAGATGACGACGAGGCGCATGGGAGGACCTTCTCACAGCGGCCGGACGGTGAGTCGGCACCGCGGACGCAGGTGCCGCTCCCCGCACGGACGGGACGCCCCCGCGAGCTCAGGCGAGCGCGATCAGCTCGGCGTACTCGTCGCTCCACAGGTCCTCGTCGCCGTCGGGCAGGAGGAGCACCCGCTCGGGCTGGAGCGCGTCGACGGCGCCCTCGTCGTGCGTCACGAGCACGACGGCGCCGGTGAACGTGCGCAGCGCGGCGAGGATCTCCTCGCGGGAGGCCGGGTCGAGGTTGTTCGTCGGCTCGTCGAGCAGCAGGACGTTCGCCGAGGAGACGACGAGCACCGCGAGCGCGAGGCGGGTCTTCTCCCCGCCGGAGAGCACCTTGGCCGGCTTGTCGGCGTCGTCCCCGGAGAACAGGAAGGAGCCGAGCACCGACCGTACCTGGGTGTCGGTGAGGTCGGGCGCCGCCGAGCGGAGGTTCTCCACGACGGTGCGCTCGACGTCGAGCGTCTCGTGCTCCTGGGCGTAGTAGCCGATCTTGAGCCCGTGCCCGGGCACCACCCGGCCGGTGTCCGGCTCCTCGATCCCGCCGAGGATGCGCAGCAGCGTCGTCTTTCCCGCGCCGTTGAGCCCGAGGACGACGACCTTCGACCCGCGGTCGACGGCGAGGTCGACGTCGGTGAACACCTCGAGCGAGCCGTAGGACTTGGAGAGCCCCTCCGCGGTGAGCGGGACCTTCCCGCACGGGGCCGGGTCGGGGAAGCGCAGGTTGGCGACCTTGTCCGCGCGCCGGGTCTCCTCCAGCCCGGAGAGCATCCGCTCGGCCCGGCGGATCATGTTCTGCGCGGCGACCGCCTTCGTCGCCTTGGCCCGCATCTTGTCCGCCTGTGCCATGAGCGCGGAGGCCTTCTTCTCGGCGTTGGCGCGCTCCCTGCGCCGGCGTCGCTCGTCCTGCTCGCGCTGCTTGAGGTAGGCGTCCCAGCCGAGGTTGTAGACGTCGAGCTCGGCGCGGTTGGCGTCGAGGTGGAAGACGGTGTTGACGGTCGCCCGGAGCAGCTCGACGTCGTGGCTGATGACGATGAGCCCGCCGGCGTAGGCGGCGAGGTACTCGCGCAGCCAGACGATCGAGTCGTGGTCGAGGTGGTTGGTCGGCTCGTCGAGGAGCAGCGTCTGGGCGCCGGAGAAGAGGATGCGGGCGAGCTCCACGCGGCGGCGCTGCCCACCGGAGAGGGTGTGCAGCGGCTGGTCGAGGACCCGGGTCGGCAGGCCGAGGTTCGAGGTGAGGCGCGCGGCCTCGGACTCGGCCGCCCAGCCGCCCTGCGCGGTGAACTCGGCGTCGAGCCGGGCGTAGCGCTCCATGGCCCGGGCCTGGGCGTCGCCGGTCTTCGTCGCCATCTCGTTCTCCGCCCGCCGGATGCGGCGCAGGATCCCGTCGATCCCGCGGGCGGAGAGCACGCGGTCCCGGGCCAGGACGTCGAGGTCGCCGGTCCGCGGGTCCTGCGGCAGGTACCCGATCTGCCCGGCCCGGGTGATCGTCCCGGTGTGCTGGACGACGCCGGAGGTCGCGTAAAAGACCAGCGTCGTCTC
>DAHVRG010000108.1 GCA_027322565.1 Georgenia sp. | reverse complement strand
CGAGGCCACCGAGGAGCCGACGGACGAGGCCACCGAGGAGCCGACGGACGAGGCCACCGAGGAGCCGACGGAACGGCCGACGGAGTCCCGGCCGCGTCACCCCTTCCCGACCCGGGCCTACGGCACGACGGTCGACCCGGTGACCTTCCTCGCGTCGCTCGGCCTGACCATGGTCGCTCCCAGCCAGTGCACCGCGCCCTGACCGGGAGCCGGCGCGGCGAGTGCGCCTACCTCGGCTGGCCGGGGCCGCTGGCCCTGGCGCACCGGGGCGGGGCCGCCGAGGTCGCCGAGAACTCCCGGGCCGCGCTCGAGCACGCCTCGCAGCTCGGCTACCGCTACTTCGAGACCGACGTCCACTCCACCGCCGACGGCGTCGTCGTCCTGCTCCACGACCCCACGGTGGACCGCACGACGGACGGCCGCGGCCGCCTGTCGACGTACACCTGGCAGGAGGCGGCCCGGTTGCGCGACCGCTCGGGTCACCGGCTCGTGCGGCTCGAGGAGGCCCTGGCCGACTACCCGCAGCTGCGGCTCAACATCGACCTCAAGGAGGACGCCGCCGTCGCCGCGACCCTGCGCGTCGTCGCTGCGGCCGGGGCCGGGGACCGGGTCTGCCTCGCGTCCTTCTCCGACCGGCGGCTGCGGGTCGTGCGCCGGCTCACCGGCGGGCGGGTGGCCACCAGCCTCGGCCGCCGGGAGACGACGCGGCTCCTCGTCGCGGCCAACGGCGGCCCCGCGCGGGGGGTGCCCACCCCCGGTGCGGGCGCCGCGCACCGGGCCGTGTGCGTCCAGGTCCCGATCGAGTACCGCGGCGTGCCGGTCGTCACCCCGGCCTTCGTCCGGCGGGCGCACCGCCTGGGTCTTGCCGTGCACGTCTGGACCGTCGACGACGCGCCGACGATGCACCGGCTGCTCGACCTCGGGGTCGACGGCATCGTCACCGACCGCCCCACCGTGCTGCGCGCCGTGCTGCGCGCGCGGGGGCAGTGGGTCGAGGACGGCACGCCCTCGCCAAGAACGGGGCTGTGAACAGCACGCGGCGCACCCGCCCCGGGTGCACAATTGGGCGATGACCCTCCACGAGACGCCGACCGACCCGCGCACCCGGCGCACTCTGGCGCTCCTGGAATGTGCCATGAGCTCGCTGCTCGAGACCCACTCGATCACCGAGATCAACGTCTCGGAGCTGTGCCGGGTGGCGGGTATCCATCGCACGACCTTCTACAAGCACTTCTCCTCGGTCGCCGAGTTCGCGGCCTACATGTACTCGACCCTCATCGACGACCTCGCCCGGGTCGACGAGGACCAGCTCCCCGCGGCCGCGGAGGAGGTCCCCGAGCACTACCGCCACGCCCTCCAGGGGATGCTCGACCACATCACGGAGAACCGCAGCGCCTACCGGCGGCTCTTCGCCAGCGGCGGCGACCACCAGTTCCAGCGGATCGTGGCCGACGTCATGACCGAGCGCGCCCGCGAGGCGCACCTCCGCCTGGCGGAACGCGGGCGGGAGATCCCGGTGGACGAGGAGACCGCGGCCCGCATCGTCGGGGCGGCGTGCGCGGCCGCCATGGGCGTGTGGGCCGAGCAGGAGGACGGCGACTCCCAGCGTCGGTCCCGCGAGATCATGTCGGCACTGCCCGTGTGGTGGCGGGGACGCTGACCCGACGCAGGAGCACGACGGAGTCCTCCAGCTCGGCAGTCCGACCGTCCGGCCCGCGCGCCTCCCGGGCGCGCGTCTCGGCGAGCACGACGGACCACCCGTCGGTGAGCGCGAGCTCGGCGAGCTCGTCCTGAGGGCTGAGGAACCGGTCGGGGCCGCCGTGGTCGTGGCCGTGGTCGGCGGCCCACGGCGGGGGAGCGGCGTGCGAGACGACGAGCACCTGGCCGCCGGGGACGACGCGCGCGGCGGCGCGGCGCAGGACGGCTCCGCGCGTCAGCGCGACAGGGGACTGGAAGAAGCTCGCGGTGACGAGCTCGTAGCTGCCGTCCGGCTCCCACGTGGCCAGGTCGGCGGCGACCAGCCGGACGTCGACACCGGCCGCTGCCGCCGCCTCCCCGGCGCGGGCCACCGCCGTGGGCGAGATGTCGACCGCGGTCACCTCCCAGCCCTGCCGGGCGAGCCACACGGCGTCCCCGCCCTCGCCGCAGCCGAGGTCCAGGGCGCGGCCCGGTGCCAGGCCGGTGACGACGTCGACGACGGTGGCGTTCGGGCGCCCGGACCAGACCGGGCCGGCCCGGTAGTGGGACTCCCAGAAGTCGGCCGGGTGCGGCTCAGCCACGTCCGCTCACCGCCCCGACCGCGGCGTCGGCCTCCGACGCGGCGAGCGCGAAGTTGACCGTGGCCCCCGCCGTCCCACCCGCCGCGGCCGACGCCGCGACGTTGGCGAAGGGGTCGACGACGTTGCCTGCGGCCCAGATGCGTTCGTCGCTCGTCCGCCCGGCCGGGTCGACCGCCAGGAGCTGCACCCCGGCGCGTTCGGTGCGCTGCAGCCCGAGCCCGGCGAGGAAGTCGTCCCGGGGCACGGGGGTGGCGGAGACGAAGACGGCGTCGGCAGGGACGACCTCGCCGGCCGAGGTGCGCAGCCCGGTGGTCGCGGTCCCCTCGCCGAGGACCTCGACGACCGGGTCCGGGACGAGGGTGATGCCGCGGGCCCGCCACCGCTCCTCCACCTCGGGGTCGAGCGGGCCGAGGGCGCCGGTGAACACGACGAGGTCCTCGCTCAGCTGGCGGACGAGCGCGACCTGGTGGAACGCGAGCGGCGAGGTGAGGAGCACCGCGAGACGCCGGTCCCGCACCTCCCAGCCGTGGCAGTACGGGCAGTGGAGCACGCTGCGGCCCCAGCGGGGTGCCAGGCCCGGCACGTCCGGCAGCCGGTCGGTGATCCCGGTGGCGACGACGAGCGCCCGTGCGGTGAGCGGGTCGCCGGTCTCCGGGACGACCGTGAGCGCCCTCCCGGACCGCTGCACCTCGACGACGGTGCCCTCGCGGAACGCCGCCCCGTAGTCCGTCGCCTCGGCCCGTGCTGCCGCGAGCAACTCGCCCGGGGGCCGGCCGTCGTGGCCGATGACCCCGTGCACCGCCGGGGAGAAGCGGTTGCGTGGCAGCCCGTCGTCGACGACGAGCACGCGTCGCCGGGAGCGGGCGAGGGTGAGGGTGGCGCTGAGGCCGGCGGCACTGCCGCCGATGACGATGACGTCCCAGGTGGTGTCCATGGCAGCAGCGTGCGCGCCGCTATGGCAGGATGGCAAGTGTTCTTGCGAAATCGGCAAACAGTGCACCGTCGAAGCAGGGAGGGACGATCCGGTGGAGACCGATCTGACCCAGGTGGGGGCCCGGCTGCGGGCGGCCCGGCAGGCACGGGGCTGGACGCTCACCGAGCTCGCGGAGCAGGCCGGGATGTCCCCGAGCACGCTCTCCCGGCTCGAGTCCGGCAAGCGGCAGGCGAGCCTGGAGCTCCTCTTGCCGCTGACGCGCCGCCTCGGGATCCGGGTCGACGACCTCGTGGCGCCGCAGCGACCCGACCCGCGGGTGCGGCGCCGCGTCATCCGGCGCGACGGCCTCGTCATCGTCCCGCTCGCGCCGGAGGACTCCCCCGTCCAGACGTACCGGATCACCTACCCACCACGTCGCGAGTCGCCGCCGCCGCGGGTGCATGCGGGCTTCGAGTGGTTCTACGTCCTCTCGGGGCGGGTCCGGCTGCGGCTCGGGGAGGACGAGGTCGTCGTCGAGCGCGGCGAGGCGGCGGAGTTCGACACGGCCGTGCCCCACGCGATGAGCGCCGTCGGCCCGCGACCGGCTGAGACGATCAGCATCTTCGACGCCTCGGGGGCCCGGATCCACACCTACGGGGCGGGGGAGTGAGTGCCCCCGACTGGATTCGAACCAGCGACCTTCTGCTCCGGAGGCAGACGCTCTATCCACTGAGCTACAGGGGCGATGACGCCCGGTGACTCTACCAGGGTCCGGGCGCCGGGCAGACATCCGCAGAGCGTGGCGCCCGCCACGTTCCACCCCGGTGGAGCGACAGGCGGCACCGGACGTCCTAGTGTTGACGCCGCAGTGTGCCGGGCGGGGGACGCCCAGCGCAGGAGGTGAGGAGAGCACCATGAGCCAGCAGCCGCCGACGGGTCCGACGGGCGCGCCGGGCGCGTCCGACGACGACGCGCACCGGACCCCCGGGACCCCGGAGGAAGCGGGCGGGGAGCCGACCGAGCGCCTGGCGCAGTCGCCCTACGACGTCCCGGAGCCGGAGGAGACGTCGACCTACCCGGGCTACGAGCAGGCGCCGGACCCGTCCCGCACGATCTACGCCGACGCCGGCTCCGCGGCGCCGGGAGGCGAGGCCGAGGAGCCCGCGCCGGGGGGCACGCGCCCGCGTTGGCTCGTGCCCGTCGTCGCTGCCGTCCTCGTCCTGCTCGTCGCCGGCGGGGTCGCCCTCGCGCTGCTCCTCGGCGGCGACGACGACCCGGTCGCCGAACCCACGCAGACCCCGCAGGCCACCGAGGAGACCACCGCGCCGCAGGAGACGACCCCCGCGGCGGAGGAGACGACCGAGGCCGCGACGAGCCCGGAGCCCACCGAGGAGCCGACCTCGTCCACCGAGCTGCTCGAGGACCTCGACGAGACCGTCGCCGTCGGGGACCTCACCTTCACGGTCGGGGAGGAGGGCTTCACCGCCGACGAGGACGTCGAGGGTGCGCTCGAGGCGTGGCGCGGCACTTACGTGAGCGGCGAGTACGAGATCGAGATGCTCGCCACGCTGTGGCCGGACAACGAGGCGGCCGACGCGTTCGCCGCCGAGCTCGTCGACCAGGCCGACGGGACCGACCCGCGCACCGGCGACACCTACACCAACGGAATGGGGACCTACTGGGCGTTCGCGCTGGACGAGGACCGCGGGATGTACATCTGGACGACGGACAGCGGCCACGTGCTCCAGATCACCGGGAGCACCGACCACATCGACGCGTTCTTCACCAGCCTCCCGCTCTGACGCCGGCTCGGGGCCCGCCGGGAGGCGGGAGGGGGCCGGGTCCGCGCGCGCGCGGGTACGCTGGCCCGCGTGACTCCGACCGAACTCGCTGCCCTCATCCGCTCCACCCTCGAGGCCGCCGCCGCGGACGGCAGCCTCCAGCTGCCCGCCGACGCGATCGGCGAGGTCAAGGTCGAGCGACCCCGGCAGCGGGAGCACGGCGACTGGGCCACCAACGTCGCCATGCAGCTGGCCAGGAAGGCCGGCACGACGCCCCGGGCGCTGGCCGAGCTGCTCGCCGAGCGGCTGCGCACCCAGCCCGGCATCGCCGCCGCGGACGTCGCCGGCCCCGGGTTCCTCAACGTCCGCCTCGAGGCGGGCGCCGCCGGGGAGCTGGCCCGCACCATCGTCTCCGCGGGGCCCGCCTACGGCCGCAGCCAGACCCGTCGCGGCACCCGGGTCAACCTCGAGTTCGTCTCGGCCAACCCGACCGGCCCGATCCACATCGGCGGGGTGCGGTGGGCGGCCGTCGGGGACTCCCTGGCCCGGGTGCTCGAGGCCACCGGCGCCGACGTCACCCGCGAGTACTACTTCAACGACCACGGCGCCCAAATCGACCGGTTCGCCCGCTCCCTGCTCGCCCGTGCCCGCTTCCAGGACGCGCCGGAGGACGGCTACGGCGGCCAGTACATCGACGACATCGCTGCCGCGGTCATCGCCGACGCACTGGCCGACGGCGAGCCCGACCCGCGCACGCTGCCGGACGAGGAGGCGCAGGAGGTCTTCCGCGCCCGGGGCGTGGCCCGCATGTTCGAGGAGATCAAGGCCTCGCTGCACAACTTCGGGGTCCACTTCGACGTCTACTTCCACGAGGAGTCGCTGCACTCCTCGGGGGCGGTGGAGCGGGCCGTGGCACGGCTGCGCGAGGCCGGTCACATCTACGAGGAGGGCGGCGCGGTCTGGCTGCGCACGACCACCTTCGGCGACGACAAGGACCGCGTCGTCATCAAGTCCGACGGCGAGGCGGCCTACATCGCCGGCGACATCGCCTACTACCTCGACAAGCGCGAGCGCGGCTTCGACCAGGTCATCATCATGCTCGGCGCCGACCACCACGGGTACATCGGCCGGCTCATGGCGGTGTGCGCCGCCTTCGGGGACACGCCGGGGGAGAACCTGCAGATCCTCATCGGCCAGCTGGTCAACCTGCTGAAGAACGGCGAGCCGCTGCGGATGTCCAAGCGCGCCGGCAACGTCCTGACGATCGACGACCTTGTCGATGCCGTCGGGGTGGACGCGGCCCGCTACGCCCTGGCCCGCTCCTCGACGGACACGATGCTCGACATCGACCTGGACCTGCTCGTCCAGCACTCCAACGACAACCCGGTCTACTACGTCCAGTACGCCCACGCCCGGACCCGCAACGTGGCGCGCAACGCCGCCGCGCACGGGGTGCGCCGCGAGGACGCCTTCCGCCCGGAGCTGCTCGACCACCCGGCCGACGGCGCGCTGCTCGGGGCGCTCGCCCGCTTCCCGGAGATCGTCGAGCAGGCCGCCGAGCTGCGCGAGCCCCACCGGGTGGCCCGGTACCTCGAGCAGCTCGCCGCGACCTACCACAAGTGGTACGACCAGTGCCGGGTCACCCCGCGCGGGGAGCAGCCGGTCGACGACGCACACCGCACCCGGCTGTGGCTCAACGACGCCACCACCCAGGTGCTGGCCACCGGCCTGGACCTGCTCGGCGTCAGCGCCCCGGAGCGGATGTGAGCACCCCGACGACGGCCCCCGAGCCCGCCCCGGGGGACCGGCGCAGCCCGTGGTCGCGTACCGTGCGCCGGACCGCCGACGGCAGTCTCGCCGTCGGGGGCCGGGACGTGCGTGACATCGCCGCCGAGCACGGCACCCCGGTCTACGTCCTGGACGAGTCCGACCTGCGGGCCCGCGCCCGTACCTTCGTCACCGCGTTCCGTGACGCGTTCGCCGACCTCGCCGGCGCCGACGTCTACTACGCGAGCAAGGCCTTCGCCTCGGTCGCCGTGCCGCGGTGGGTGCACGAGGAGGGTATGCACGTCGACGTCTCCACCGGCGGGGAGCTCGCCGTCGCGCTGCGGGCCGGCGTGCCGGGGCAGGCGCTGGCGCTGCACGGCAACAACAAGTCCGACGCCGAGCTCGAGCGCGCGCTGCGGGCCGGGGTGGGCCGGATCGTCCTCGACTCCCTCGGCGAGGTCGACCGCGTCGCCGACCTGGCCGGTCGGCTCGGGCTGCGCGCCCCGGTCATGGTGCGGGTGACCACCGGGGTGCACGCCGGCGGCCACGACTACATCTCCACCGCCCACGAGGACCAGAAGTTCGGGCTCTCCCTCGCCGGCGGGGCGGCCCGCGCCGCGGTGGACGCGGTCCTCGCCCGGCCCGAGCTCACCCTCCTGGGCCTCCACTCCCACATCGGCTCCCAGATCCTCGACCTGTCCGGCTTCGAGGTCGCCGCGGCGGCACTGCTGCGCCTGCGCGCCGAGGTGGCCGACCAGACCGGCACGCTCATGCCCGAGCTCGACCTCGGCGGCGGCTACGGGATCTCCTACACCGGTGCCGACGCCCCGCCCGCGCCCGACCGCGTCGCCACCACCCTGGCCGACGTCGTGCGGCGGGCGAGCGCCGAGCTCGGCACGCCCCCGCCGCGGGTCTCCGTGGAGCCCGGCCGCGCCGTCGCCGGTCCCGCCGGGCTCACCCTCTACCGGGTCGGTACGGTCAAGCCGGTCGTCCTCGACGGCGGCGGCGAGCGACGGTACGTCTCGGTCGACGGCGGGATGAGCGACAACATCCGCACCGCGCTGTACGACGCGGAGTACACCGCGGCGCTCGCCAACCGCCGGAGCACCGCACCCGCCGTGCTGTCGCGGGTGGTGGGCAAGCACTGCGAGAGCGGTGACATCGTCGTGCGGGACGTCCTGCTGCCCGCGGACGTCGCGCCCGGTGACCTCCTCGCGGTGCCCGCCACCGGCGCCTACGGACGCTCCATGGCCTCGAACTACAACCTCGTGCCCCGGCCCGGGGTGCTCGCCGTGCGGGACGGGCAGTCCCGGTTCGTCGTCCGCCCGGAGAGCGAGGAGGACCTCCTCGCCCTCGACCTGGGCTGAGGCGGTGCGCGCGCCGGGGGAGTCCGAGACGGGCCGCGGCGCGCCCGGTGCCCCACCCCCGGAGGTGCTCACCGCCTTCGGGGTGACCGCGGAGCCGGTCCCGCTGCGGGGCGGGCAGCGCACCGTGTGGCGAGCGGGTGGCACCGTGCTCAAGCCGCTCGACGTGTCCGACGAGGAGCTGGCCTGGCAGGCCGCGGTCCTCACCGCCGTCGACGGCGCCCGCGACGTCCGGGTGGCACCACCCGTGCGGGCGGCGGACGGCCGGCTCGCCGTCGGCGGCTGGACCGCCTGGCGCCACGAGCCCGGCGCCCCGCCCACCCCCGGGGACTACCCGGCCGTCGTCGCCGCCGGGCGGGCGCTGCACCGGCACCTCGCCGACCTGCCCCGACCGGCGTTCCTCGACCGGCGTGACCACGTGTGGGCGCGTGCCGACCGCGCCGCCTGGGGCGAGGAGCCCGTGCCCGCGACGGCGGCCCGGCTCCCGCACGTGCAGGCGCTGCTCGCCGCCCGGCGCCCCGTCGACGCCCCCGCCCAGGTGGTCCACGGCGACCTCACCGACAACGTCCACCTCCACCCGGCACGGCCGCCGCTGGTCCTCGACCTCACCGCGTACTGGCGGCCGGTCGGCTGGGCCACGGCGGTCGTCGCGGCCGACGCCGTCGTCTTCCGCGGCGCCCCGCCCGGTCTCCTCGCCCGGGCGGCGGCCGCGGAGGGCCCCGCCTTCCCCCAGCTCCTCGTGCGCGCGCTCCTCTTCCGGGCGGTGGCCGACCACCTGCTCGCCCCCGGCCGGGCCTGGGCCCGGTGGTTCGCACCGGCGGTGCGACGGGCGGTGGACCTCGCCGGCGGCTGACCCGGGTGCCCGCCAGAATCCACGAAGTGAAAGTCGTCTTCCAAAATGCTTGTCACCGGCGCCCGGCGCCGGTAGGGTCCGGGGGCATCGGCGTCGTCGTTCGGCATGGATAACCGGCGACCCGACGAGTGGACCGAAACCATGCCTCCGGTCGGCGACCGGGGTGGGTGAGCGACAGCGCAGCGCTGTGTGCCGGGCTCGACGAGGAAGTGAGCATCGGTGACGATCTACCGGGCCACCGTCCTGGACACCCCAGGAGAGCTGGGGGACACCGACGGCCTGCGGGCCGAGGAGGACTGTGCCCTCGTGGTCCACGACGGGGTCATCGTCGCCCGTACCGACCCGGCCCGCGCCCGGGCGGCGTGGCCGGACGACGACGTCGTCGACCTGCGCGACGGGCTGCTGCTCCCCGGCTTCGTCGACACCCACGTCCACTTCCCGCAGGTGCGGGCCATCGGCGGGCTGGGCATGCCCCTGCTCGACTGGCTGCGCGAGTGCGCACTGCCCGAGGAGATCCGCCTCGCCGACCCCGGCTACGCGCGCGCCGTCGCCCGCGACTTCCTCAGCGGGCTCACCCGCTCCGGGACGACGACGGCGCTCGTCTTCGGGTCGCACTTCCCGGCCGCCGTCGACGTGCTGTTCGCCCAGGCGGAGGCGGTGGGCCTGCGGGTCACCTCCGGGCTCGTGCTCAGTGACCGGGTGCTGCCCGCCGAGCTGCTCCAGACCCCCGCCGACGCGCTCGCCGCCGGCCGCGAGCTGGCCGCCCGCTGGCACGGCCGCGGCCGCCTCCGCTACGCGGTCACCCCCCGCTTCTCGCTCTCCACGACCGACGAGATGCTCGAGGTCTGCGCCGCGCTGCTCGCCGACGGCGGGGACGGACGGTGGTTCACCACCCACCTCAACGAGAACCCCGACGAGATCGCCCAGGTCGCCGCCTTCTTCCCCGACGCGGCGGACTACCTCGACAGCTACGACCGGCACGGGCTGGTGACCGAACGGTCCGTCTTCGCCCACGACGTCCACCCCACCGACCGCGAGCTCGCCGTCCTCGCCGGTGCCGGCGCCGCCGTCGCCCACTGCCCGACGTCGAACTCCTCCCTCGGCAGCGGCCTGTTCCCGCTGCGCCGTCACCTCGACGCCGGGGTGCGGGTCGCGCTCGGCTCCGACGTCGGCGCGGGCACCGGGTTCTGCCTGCTCAAGGAGGGCCTGCAGGCCTACTTCATGCAGCGCCTGCTCGGCCCCGCCGGTGTGGCCCTGGGCCCCGCCGACCTGCTCCACCTCGCCACCCGCTCCGGCGCCCAGGCGCTGGGGCTCGCCGACGACGTCGGCGACCTCTCACCCGGGAAGCAGCTCGACGCCGTCTGGGTCCGTCCGCAGGCGGGAGGGACGCTCGAGGTCGCGCTGCGGCACGCGAGCAGCCCGACCGACGCGCTGGCCAAGCTCTTCTCCCTGGGTACCCCCGCGGACGTCGTCGCCGTCTGGGTCGGCGGCGACCCCGTCGCCGAGGCCCGACCGGAGCCGGTCGCCGCCGAGACACAGGAGACATCATGAGCACCACCAAGGAGACCGGGCGCGACGCCCCGCCCGCACCGCGCGGCACCGCCGGCGGCCTGCTCGACCGCTACTTCGGGATCACCGCCGCCGGGTCCACCCTCCCCCGGGAGGTCCGCGCCGGTGTCGTCACCTTCCTGACGATGAGCTACATCCTCTTCGTCAACCCCCAGGTCCTCGGCGCGGCCATCGACGTGCCCGACGCGCCCGTCCAGCTGCTCATGACGACGGCGATCGCCGCCTGCGTCGGCTGCCTACTCATGGGGCTGGTCGCGCGTTACCCCTTCGCCCAGGCCCCGGGGATGGGCCTCAACGCCTTCTTCTCCTTCACCGTCGTCCTCGGTATGGGCGTGCCGTGGCGCACCGCGCTGGGGGCGGTGTTCATCTCCGGCCTGCTCTTCGTCGTCCTCAGCGTCGTCGGGGCCCGCCGCGCCATCGTCATGGCGATCCCGCACAGCCTCAAGCTCGCCATCATGGCCGGGATCGGCTGCTTCCTCGCCTTCCTCGGGCTACGCAGCGCGGGGATCGTCGTCACGAACGAGGCGACGCTCGTCGCGCTCGGCGACCTCGGGGCCCCGACCGCGTGGGTGGCCGTCGTCGGGCTGCTCGTCACCGCGGTCCTGCTCCAGCTCAAGGTCAGGGGGGCGCTGCTGTGGGGCATCCTCGCCGGCTCGCTGCTGGCGATCCTCACCCGCGCCGAGGTCTACGCCGGTGGCCCGGACGGGGCGCTGCAGGCCTTCCCCGGGTTCACCGACGGCGTCGTCGCCGCCCCGGTCTGGCCCGCGGAGCTCGTCGGGCAGCTCGACATCGGCGGCGCGCTCGGGCTGGGGCTGTTCACCGTCGTCTTCACCTTCTTCTTCGTCGACTTCTTCGACGCGACCGGGACGCTGACCGGTCTCACCCAGAAGATGGGCTACCTCGACGAGCGCGGGGACATGCCCCGGGCCAAGACGACCTTCGCGATGGACGGGGTCGCCTCGATGGTCGGTGCGTTCATGGGCACGTCGACCACCGGCACCTACGTCGAGAGCGCCTCGGGTATCCAGGACGGCGGGCGCACCGGGGTGGCGTCCTCGGTGACCGGCCTGCTCTTCCTCGTGGCGATGTTCCTCTGGCCGCTGGCAGGCGCCATCCCCGGGGCCGCGACGGCGCCGGTGCTCGTCCTCGTCGGCGCCATGATGATGGACGGCATCCGTCACATCGCCTGGGAGGAGGTCGCCGAGGGGGTGCCGTCCTTCCTCGCGATCATCGCCATGCCGCTGACCTTCTCCATCGCCAACGGGGTGAGCCTCGGGGTCATCTCCTACTGCGTCATCCGGGCGCTCACCGGTGGGGTCCGCAAGGTCCACCCGATCCTCTACCTCGTCGCCGCGCTGCTGGCGGTGCGCTACATCTTCTTCGACATCTAGCCGGCGGTACCCGCGGCCACCTGCCGCTGGACCCGCGCCAGCAGGGCGGCGAAGCCGCGCAGCCGCAGCGGGCTGACCACACCCTCCAGCCCGAAGGAGGCGGTGGCGTCGGCCGGCAGGGCGAGGACCTCACCCGCGGGGGCGCCGTCGAGGGTGGCGTGGAGCACCCCGGCGAACCCGCGGGTGACGGGCGCGTGCGGTGGTGCGGCGAAGTGCAGCCGCACCACCGCCGCGCTACCCTCGCCCTCGACGAGTGCCAGCACGGACAGCGGCGACTGGCACTCGGTCACCCGCTCGAGCGGGTGGGAGCGCAGGTGCGCGGGCAGCTCGGGCAGCTCGTCACCCAGCTCGGCGAGCAGCTGGAGGCGGTCGGCGGGTGGCAGTGCGTGGAACTCGGCGACGAGCTCGGTGAACCGGGAAGGCAGCGCGGCGGAGGGCATCTCAGCCGACCGAGAGCAGCTCGGCGGAGATGTCCGCGGCCACCTCGTGCAGCAGCGGCAGGGCGGCCTCGCCGAACTCGAAGGTCACGCGCGCGGCCGGACCGGAGACGGACAGTGCGGTGGGGGTGGGGGCGTCGGGCACGGGCACGGCGAAGCAGCGCACCCCGACCTCCTGCTCGCCGTCGTCGACGGCATAGCCCTGCTCGCGCACGCGGGCCATCTCCTCCAGCAGCGCGTCGAGCGTGGTGATCGACCGGTCGGTGGCCGGCGGCATCCCCACCCGGCCGACGATCTCCCGGACCGTCTCGTCGGGCAGCTGCGCCAGGACGACCTTGCCCACGCCGGTGCAGTGGCAGTAGACGCGCCGGCCCACCTCGGTGAACATCCGCATCGAGTGGGTGGAGGAGGCCTGGGCGACGTAGACGGCCATGTCGCGGTCGATCATCGCCATGTTGGCGCTCTCCCCCAGCTCCCGGGCGAGCCGCTCCAGGTGGGGGCGGGTACCGGCGCCGAGCTGGCGTCCCGCGCTCTCCCCGAGGCGGATGAGCCGGGGGCCCAGGGCATAGCGCCGTGAGGGCAGCTGCCGTGCGTAGCCCCGCACGACGAGGGTGCGCATGAGCCGGTGGATGGTCGGCAGCGGGAGCTCGGAGGCCTCGGCCAGCTCGCTCAGCGCGGCCGAGCCGCCCAGGTCGGTCAGCCCTTCGAGCAGGTCGATCACCCGGTCCACGGACTGGACGGTGGAACCGTTCGCCATGACGACGCCTCCTTGTCGGTACCCGAGGACGCGGCCGGAGCCACGTCTTCCGCACTGTGAAAAGCCTATCCCGGGAAGCGGCGGCGCGGTTCCCGGCGCGGCGTCAGTGCGCCGCGGCTCCGCCGAGCCGCAGCGGCACGTGCCGGTTGACGTCCTTGTACAGCAGGTAGCGGAACGGCTCGGGCCCGCCGGCGTAGCAGGCCTGGGGGCAGAAGGCGCGCAGCCACATGAAGTCGCCGGCCTGCACCTCCACCCAGTCCTCGTTGAGCCGGTATACGGCCTGGCCCTGCAGGACGTACAGGCCGTGCTCCATGACGTGGGTCTCGGCGAAGGGGATGATCCCGCCCGGCTGGAAGGTGACGATGTTGACGTGCATGTCGTGGCGCACGTCGTCGGGGTCGACGAACCGGGTGGTCGCCCACCGGCCGGCGGTTCCCGGCATCGGGGTGGGCACGACGTCCTGCTCGTTGGTGACGAAGGACTCGGGCGCCTCGATGCCGGTCACGGGCTGGTAGGCCTTGCGGACCCACATGAACCGCACCGGCTCGGCGCCCCGGTTCCAGGCGGTCCAGTGCTCGCCCGGGGCCAGGAACGCGTACCCGCCCGGCGACATGCGGTGCTCGCCCGCGGCAGGGCGTCCGGCCGCGCCGGGGCGGCCGACGGTCAGGGTGAGCTCGCCCTCGAGGACGAAGAGCACCGCCTCGGCGTCCGGGTCGTCCTCCGGGGCGTCGGAGCCGCCACCGGGGGTGACCTCCATGAGGTACTGGGAGAAGGTCTCGGCGAAGCCGGTGAGCGGCCGGGCCAGCACCCACAGCCGGGTGCCCTGCCAGTGGGGGAGGTTGGAGGTGACGATGTCGCGCTGCGTGCCGCGCGGGATGACCGCGTACGCCTCGCGGAACATGGCCCGGTCGGTGAGCAGGTCGGTCTGCGGCGGGTGCCCGCCGTGGGTGGCCCAGTAGGTGCGCTCGGTCATGCCAGGGGTCCTTTCGGGCGTGCGTGCGGCGGTGGACGGCGAGGTTCACACTACCGCATAGTGAAATCCGATTTCCGAATTGGTTGTGTCCGGCTCGCGGGAGGACTATGGTCCTGGTCACACCGTCGCGCGCGCGGTGAGGTGCAGACTCGTTGGGGAGTGAGACATGGCTCGCAGGACCATGACGGTCAACGGCCGGACCATGACGGTGGACGTGTCCCCGCACGTCCGGCTGTTGGACTACCTGCGACAGCAGGGCCTGACCGGCGCCAAGGAGGGGTGCGCGGAGGGGGAGTGCGGTGCCTGCGCCGTGCTCGTCGCCCGTCCCGACGGCGAGGAGCGCACCCGGTGGACCGCGGTCAACGCGTGCCTGCCACCCGCGCTCGCCTACGAGGGCCAGGAGATCGTCACCGCGGAGGGCCTGGGCCGGGCGCCGGGCGCGGGCCGGGAGGGCGACCTCCACCCGGTCCAGCGCGAGATGGCCGCCCGCGGCGGCTCCCAGTGCGGGTACTGCACCCCCGGGTTCGTCTGCTCGATGGCGGCGGAGTACTACCGCCCGGAGCGTGCCGGGGCCGCGGACGGCGAGGCGCACAGCCACGAGGTGGGCCCCAACGGCTTCGACCTCCACGCCCTGTCCGGCAACCTGTGCCGCTGCACGGGGTACCGGCCCATCCGCGACGCCGCCTTCGCCGTCGGCCTGCCCGAGGTGGAGGACCGGCTCGCGGCGCGCCGCACGCTGCCGGCCCCGCCGCCGCTGCCCACGTGGGTCGTCACCGAGGACACCGAGTTCGTCCGGCCGGCCTCCCTCGCCGAGCTGCTCGACCGGTACGCGCAGCACCCGGAGGCCGCCCTCGTCGCCGGGGCCACCGACCTCGGCGTCGAGGTCAACATCCGGCATGCCCGCCCGCCGCTCGTGCTCGCCGTCGACCGGCTCCCCGAGCTGCGCACCCTGGACGTCGGACCGGACGCGGTGGAGATCGGAGCGGCCCTCACCCTGAGCGAGGTGGAGCACGGCCTGGCCGGGCGGGTGCCCCTGCTCGAGGAGCTCTTCCCGCAGTTCGCCTCGCGCCTCATCCGCAACAGCGCGACCTTCGGCGGCAACCTGGGCACCGCCTCGCCCATCGGCGACTCCGCCCCGGTCCTGCTCGCCCTGGAGGCCACCCTCGTCCTCGCCTCCGCCGAGGGTGAGCGCGAGGTCCCGCTGGCCGACTACTTCACCGGTTACCGGCAGACCGTCCGGCGCCCCGGGGAGATCATCCGGGCCGTGCGCGTCCCGCTGCCACCGGCCCAGCACAGCGCCTTCTACAAGATCGCCAAGCGGCGCTTCGACGACATCTCCTCCGTCGCCGTGGCCATCGCCATGGACCTGGACGGCGACACCGTGGCGCGGGTGCGCATCGGGCTCGGCGGCGTGGCCGCCACCCCCGTCCGGGCCACCGCCACCGAGGAGCTGCTCACCGGCGCCGGCTGGGACGCGCAGACCGCCGCCCGGGCCGCCGCCACGCTGGCCGGCGAGGGCACCCCGCTGGACGACCACCGGGCCTCGGCCCGCTACCGCACCGCGATGCTCGAGCAGTCGCTGCTGCGCTTCCACGCACAGACCCAGCCCTCCGAGGCCCTGGAGGTGGCCCGATGAGCTCCCTGGCCGAGCGCCCCGTCAACCCCGTGGTCGGGCTGGCCGTCTCCCACGAGAGCGCGGACCTGCACGTCACCGGCGAGGCGCTGTACACCGACGACCTCGTCGTGCGCACCCACGGGCTGCTCCACGCCTGGCCGCTGCAGGCCCCGCACGCCCACGCCCGCGTCACCGCGCTGCGCACCGAACCGGCCTACGCCGTCGAGGGCGTGGTCAAGGTGCTCACCGCCGCCGACGTCCCGGGTGTCAACGACGCCGGCATCCACCACGACGAGCCGCTCTTCCCCGGCGAGGTCCAGTACTACGGCCACGCCGTGTGCTGGGTGCTGGGGGAGACCCTGGAGGCCGCGCGGCTCGGCGCCGAGGCGGTCGAGGTGGAGTACGAGCCGCTGCCCGCCCTCCTCAGCCTCTCCGAGGCCATCGAGGCCGGGTCCTTCCAGGGCGCGCAGCCCACCGTCTCCCGCGGCGACGCCGCCGGGGCCCTGCAGCGGGCCCCGCGCCGGTTCACCGGCGAGTTCGAGTTCGGCGGGCAGGAGCACTTCTACCTGGAGACCCACGCCTCGCTCGCCTACGTCGACGAGTCCGGGCAGGTCTTCGTCCACTCCTCCACCCAGCACCCCTCCGAGACGCAGGAGATCGTCGCCCACGTCCTGGGCCTGACCTCCTCCGAGGTGACCGTCCAGCAGCTGCGCATGGGCGGTGGGTTCGGCGGCAAGGAGATGCAGCCCCACGGCCTGGCCGCCGTCGCCGCGCTCGGCGCGGTGCTCACCGGCCGCCCGGTGCGCCTGCGGCTCAACCGCACGCAGGACATGACGATGACCGGCAAGCGGCACCCCTTCCACGCCCGCTGGGAGGTCGGGTTCGACGAGGAGGGGCGCCTGCTGGCCCTCCAGGCGACGATCACGGCCGACGGCGGCTGGTCCCTCGACCTCTCCCAGGCGGTCCTGGGCCGGGCGCTGTGCCACATCGACAACGCCTACTTCATCCCGGACATCGAGGTGCTGGGCCGCATCGCGCGGACGAACAAGACCTCCCAGACCGCCTTCCGCGGCTTCGGCGGACCCCAGGGCATGCTCGTCATCGAGGACATCCTCGGCCGGTGCGCCCCCGCGCTGGGGGTCGACCCCGACGAGCTGCGCCGGCGCAACCTCTACCAGCCCGGCCAGACCACCCCCTACGGCCAGCCGGTGCGGCACGCCGAGCGGCTGCACGAGA
>DAHVRG010000098.1 GCA_027322565.1 Georgenia sp. | reverse complement strand
AGCGTCGCTCCCCCACGCCGGGGTCGGCCCACGAGCCGCACCGCGGCGGCCCGTTGGGCGTCGGTCGGCCGGTCGAGCTGGACGACGCCGCGCAACGGAGCGTCCCCGGCGGCCAGGATCCGGGCCCGCACCCGGTCGACCAACCAGGCCATCTCCGGCACGCCTAGGAGCCGGTCGAGCGCGGCGCGGTCGCCGGGCCGCGCGCCGGTCGCCCCGTCATCGGTCATCCGAACAACGTCTCCTCCTCGTCGGCGGACGTGGACCCGCCGCCGGCCCTGGCAGCATCATCGATCTCCGCGGTGCGCTCCCGCCGTCGTCCGTCCCAGCGCCAGCGGGTGACCCCGACGGCGTCGACGCCCTCGACCCGGGAGAGCTGGGCGATCGACAGGCCCGGTACCTGCGGGTAGCAGCCCCACTCACGCTCGCTCGTCATGACGACGTCGAGGTCGAAGGTCGCCAGCAGCCCGAGCGACTTGGCACGGGAGTCGTCGTCGACGCCGGCGAAGGCCTCGTCGAGGAGGATGAGCCGCGGGGCGTGCGGGGCGGCGGAGTTGTAGTGCGCCGAGGCTGCGGCGAAGAGCGGCACCGAGACCGCCAGCGCCCGCTCCCCACCCGAGGCCGGGCCGGAGGCCGAGCGCCACTGCCCGTGCTGCCACCGCTCGACCACGAAGGAATGCCACTGCCGGTAGTCCAGCGCCTGCTCCAGGTGCTCCTGCCAGCCACCCGTCGGGTCGCTCTCCCGGACCTCGGCGATCCGGGCCTGGAGGAACTCACCGATCGCCGCCCGGTCTTCGGCCGTCCACGTGGCGTCGGACCGGACCATGAGGCGCCGGGCGGCCGCGAGACCGGCGGGGCCGTCACCGCGTTCACGCCACCGGACCCGCAGCTGCATCCCGGTGGAGGTCTTGCGTTCGGCGAGTTCCCGGTTCATCCGGTCGATCTGGTCCTCGGCGGTGAGCAGCAGCTCGTGCAGGTGTCCGGCGACCTCGTTGACGAGGTGGTTCTCTAGGATCTCGCGTTCGCGGACGCTGAGCAGGCGCTCGCGGTCCGCGACGTCCTGGGCCAACCGCTCGGCGAGCCGGTCGACCTCGACCTCGTCCTGGAGGTAGCGCACCCGCACGACGAGCACGTCCCCGCGCTGCTCGACGAAGGCGGTGTGCCCGTGCCGGCTCATCTGGTTGCCGAGCTCGGTGGCTGCCCCGGACACCCGTTGCTGGGCGCGGGACCAGGCGTCGTCGCTCTCGTCGACGTCGGTCAGCTGCTGCTCGGCGGTCCGCGCCAGGGCCAGCCCGGAGGTGAGGTTCCACCCCTCGCCGTCCGGCGTCGTCGGGACGGCCGGCTCGGGTAGCGCGACACGCAGCAGACCGGTGTCGACGAAGCTGCGCAGGGCTCCGACCGCGGCCTCGCGGGCGTCGGCGGCCTCGCTGCGCCGACGCTCCAGGGCGCGGACCTCCCCCTCGAGCTGCCCGTGGCGCGTGGCGGCGGCGAGCTGGCGCACGCCGACCTCACGCAGCTCCTCGCCCACGCGGCGCAGGGCGGCGGTGGTCTCGTCGAGCCGGGCCTGGAGCTCGGCGACCGACGCACCGACGGTGGCGTGCAGCTCCTCGTACGTGGCCCGGAGCCCGGCGGCCCGCGTCCGCGCCTCGCGGTGGTCCTCCTCACGGAGAGCGCGGAGCTCGGCGGACTCGGCGGCCCGGTCGAGCGACCGCCCGCGGGTGGTGGCCGCGTCGGCGAGTGCACGGGCGGCCTGCCGGGACTCACCCAGGGCCACCTCGTAGCCGGTCACGGCAGCCAGGACGGCGTCCGCCTCGGCGGCGGTGGGGCCCACCCCGAGCTCGGTGGACTGCTCGACGAGCTCGGCCCGGGCCCAGGTGGCCTCGTCCTCCGCCCGTTCCCAGGCGGTGCGGGCCGCCTCCACCCTCGTGCGGGCCCGCTCGAGCTCCCGCTGCGCCCCGACGGCGCGGTGGTGGGCGGCACCGAGCTCGCGTTCCACACCCGCGGGGTAGCCTGCACGCTCGGCCCGGGCGCGCTCCACCAGGGTGGTGGCGGCGGCGACCTCCGTACGGGCGGTCGCCACCTCGGCAGCGAGCTCCTCGGCCCGGGCCTGCAGCACGGCGAGGCGCTCACGTCGGTGTGCCTCGCGGGCACCCGCCCCGAGGAACTCGGCCCGCTCCTTGGCCCACGCTCCGCGGGCGGGTCCGGCGCCCCACCGGCCGGTGGCGTCCACCCACCAGGCCGCGCCGGAGTTCTCGCCCAGGCCGATCCGGCCAAGCACCGCTCGCACGGCATCCGCGCCGACCCGGTCCGCCGTGCCCGCGGCGGGCTGCAGGACGGATACCAGCCCGATCCTGGCCTCCGGTCCGACCGGTCCCAGGACGACGTCGTCGCCGGCCGTCAGCGTGCCGTCGGGGAACACCCAGGCGTCCAGCAGCCCGGCCGACTGCAGGGCAGCCTCCAGGCCCGCCCGCTCGCCGTCGGGCACGGTGTCGGCGAAGTCCGTCAGCCACCACAGCGGCGCCCCCGGGCGACCGTCCCGACCGCTGGTGTCACGTCCCGGAGCGGCGGGCGGTTCCGGGTCCTGCCCCGCCTCGAGTCCGGCGATCTCGCTCCGGACCGCGGCGAGCTCCGCGGAGAGCCGCTGCGCGGTGTGCTCCGCCTGGGCCCGCTGCTCACCGGCGCGGGCGAGCGCGGTGGCGACGGCCGCATCGAGCGCTGCGGGCACCGGCGGTTCGCCCGACAGCGTGCGCGCCCAGTCCTCGGCGAGAGCGGCGAGCTCGTCCACCCCGACATCGAGCTCGAGGACCGTCAGCCCGGCCGCGTGGCTCCGCACGGCGTCGCGATAGGCACCGACCGCCGCGTCGACCGACTCGTGCGCGGCACGCAGCTCCTCGCCACGCTCCGCCTCCTCGCTGTGCGCCTCGTCCAATGCACGGCGCTCACGCTCGGCCACGGTCCGCGCTCGGTCTGCCGCGTCGATGAGGCCGCGCACGTGGCGCACCTGCTCGCGGCGGCGACGCAGCGCCCGGTCGGCGGCCGAGGCGTCGGTGATGATCGCCTGGTGCTCGGCGCCCAGGCCGGCGTCTCCGGCGAGGCGGGCCGCGTGCGCCTCCTGCTGCTCGGCCTCGGCGGCGGCCCGCTCATGGTGCTCGGTTGCCGCCTCGGCCTCCGCGGCATCACGCGCGGCGACCTCGGCAGCGCGGGCGGCCTCCTCCCCTGCGGCAGCGGCCCGCTGCTCGGCCTCGGTGGCGGCCCGCGATGCCTGGTCGAGCCGCTCGGCGTCGCGCATCTCCGGGCTGGTACGCAGCGCCTCCGCCTGTCCCTGCAGCGTCCCCTGCCGCTCCTCGGCGTCCTCCCGAGCCGCGGCGAGGCGGTCGACCTCGGCGGTAGCGGCGGCCAGGGCCTCCTCGGCCTCGCGCAGGTCCCGGCCGGCGTGCTCGTAGGCCGATGTCGCCAGCCGCACCGCCGTCGTGTGGCGGCGGGAGGCGACCTGGGCGTAGGCGCGATAGTGGCGCAGGAAGTCCGTGGCCGCGCGCAACGTGTCCTTCGCCACGGCGATACCGGCGCGCTCGTCCTCCAGGGACCGGAAGGACTCGGCGACGTCGGCGACCACCGCCTGGTCCAGCGGCGCGAGTGCCTCGGTGAGCGCGGCCGAGAGCGCCTTCTCGTCGGGCTTCTTCGACAGCTGGGGCTGCCGGAGCTGGATGAGCAGGTCGATGAGGGCGGCGTAGCGCTCCTCCCCCAGCCGGAACATCGCCTCGTCCACCGCCCGCCGGTAGGCCTCCTGGGTGGTGTGGACCTGCCCGCCGCCGGTGGTGGTGAGCTCGTCACGCAGCCGCTCCTGGCTCAGGGCGGTCCGGTTGGCGTCGAGCAGGCGCAGGTCACCGATGCGCCGGGTGCTGGTGAAGTACCAGGTCTTGACGATGCCGCGGCCGGAGGCCGCCTTGAGCCCGATCCCCAGGGTGGTGAAGTGCTCGGTGCCGTCCGGGTCCACCCGCCCGAACTCCACCCACGAGTAGCCGGTGCGCTCCGAGTGGGGGTGTGCCCCACCGAGCAGCAGGTTCCACTCCATGCGCTTCTTCGGGTCGGCGTCCGGCTCCACCCGACGCGGCGCTATCGAGCCGTCGAGGAGGAAGGGCAGCGTCAGGGCAAGCACCTTGGACTTGCCCGTGCCGTTGTTGCCGCGCAGCAGCAGGCGACCGTCGTGGAACCAGAACTGCTCGTCGTCGTAGTAGAAGAGGTCGACCAGGCCGAGCCGCAGGGGCTGCCACCGTTCGGTGGTGGGGCGGGGCAGCTTGTCCATCGGCTCGGGCCCGCGGGGGTCGCGGGTGAGCTCGTCGAGGCCGGTCATCGTGCCCTCCGTGCGGTGATGGTGGGGGCGGCGACGGCGAAGCGCCGCAGCGCCGGGAGCGGGTGGACGACGGCGGTGGGTCCCTCGCCGGTGACGCGCACCAGGCCCAGGCCGACGAGGCGGTCGACGGCGTCGGCGACCAGCGCGTTCTCGGCGCCGGGCTCCTGGGCGGCGCGGCGCCAGTAGGCCGAGTGCTCGCCGGCGAGGCGCCGCATGTGGCGACGCAGGGTGGCCACATCGGTGGCGCCGGAGCCGGCGAGTCGCTCGGCGAGCAGCAGCGTGGCGTGGCCGTCGGTGCCCTGCTCGGGCATCCGGACGTCGGTGAGCTGGTCGTCCGGGTCGACGAGGGCGATGCCCTCGGCGCGCAGCTCGGGCACCAGGCCGGTGGCCTCGGCCAGGCGACGGGTGAGCTGGACCCGCTGCCCCACGAGGTAGGTGCGCTCGTCGTCGGGCAGCTCGTCGTAGTAGACCACCGGGTCGCACAGCAGCCGGCGCGTGACCGCGTGCCGCAGCCGCCGGGTGGCCTCCTCCTCGGTGTAGGCCGGCGGCGGCTCGTGGAGCGCGGCCTCGATGCGATCGATGGTGGCGTCGGGACCGAGCGCGGCGCCGACGAGGCCCGGGCTGTGCATCGTGGAGAGCATCGTGGCCAGGACTCGACGGTCGACGTCGTAGAGGGCGTCGCCGCCCGCCGAGACGTAGGACTCCTCGTCCCCGGCCACCCGGACGAGGACGCCGTAGGACAGGAGCAGCCGGATCGCGGCGACGAGGTCGGAGCGCTCATCCCGGCCGGTGAGGGTGAACACGACGTCCTCCAGGCCGGGCTGTCGGGCGGCGAGCACCACCTCCTCGGCGAGTCTGCCGAGGGAGATCTGCGGGTCGGAGCGCTCGAGGACGGCCAGCGCCAGGCAGAGCAGGACGTAGCGCCGGCGGGTGAAGGGCGGGTCACCCCTGCGGGCGCGGGCGGGGTGCCGTTCCGCGACGGCGACGGCGGTGGGGCCGTGGGGGACGTGAGCGGTGAGCAGGCGCACGGTCTGGGACTCCACGACGAGCCGCCAGCCGGTCTCGCGGTCGAACCAGGCGCGCAACGTGTCGGCGTGGCGGCGGGCGAGGCGGAACGTCTCGCCGTCGGTCTGGGCGCGCAGCACCGGCCGCAGGAGCAGCGCGCGCAGCGCCCTGCTGCGGCCCTCGGCCTCCCGGGCCTCCAGGGCCCCGGCGATGCTCGGGGCGAGGTCGAGCGACGTCATGCGTACACCTCCGCGGGCCGCTCGGCGCTCGGCCCGGGCAGGTCCACGGCCGAGGCGATGTCGACGAGGTGGTCGGGGCCGGTGAGATCGCCGTCGGGGGTGCGCAGCGTCATCGTCCCGGCGCCAGGGATGCGGCTGAGCGTGACCGTCAGCTCGCCGTCGGAGGTGTGCACCTGGGCGGTGTCCGCCTGCGGCCCCATGGCGGCCAGGGCGTCGCCGAGGAGGCCGAGGAAGAGCCGGAAGGCCTCCGGGTCGAGCTCGCCGAAGGCGGACAGCGGCCGCGGGCCGTCGGTGAGGATCCGGCGCCGGGCGGCAGCGGTCTGCTCCGCCTCCGCCCGGGCACGCTCGGCGAGCATGCGCTTGGCCGCGGACCGGTCCTGGACCCGGACGGCCCGGCCGCGCCGTTCGTAGGAGCCGCTGCGCCGCAGCTGCGGGCTGATCTCCAGCGGCGGCGCCTCCGGCCACGGCGTGGTGGTGCCGAGCTCGGCAGCGGCCCACGCGTCCTCAGTGGCCGCCGTGACGCTGAGGTGGCGCACCGGGGTGAGCCCGAAGGCCGAACGCCACAGCCGGTGCCGCTCGCCGTCGCTGGGCAGGGCGGCGAACCACCTGGCCAGGGTGAGGAAGTCCTGGGTGCGGTCGGTGCGGCCGCCGGCGCGTTCGTGCAGCGCACGGACGACGGCGAGCAGCTGCGGGATGGCCGCACGGGCGCGCGCCCGCAGCAGCTTGGCCTCGCTCTCCCGGCCGGGTGTGCTGACGAACCACTCGGTGAGCCCCGACCACTGCTGCAGCCAGGTCTCGCGCGCCCGGTCTCGTGCCGTGTCGGCCTCGCCCGGCGCCGCGTCGGCCGCCTCACGCTCAGCGGCGGTGTCGGCGAGGAAGCGCACGCCGTCGGGCGGGATGGCGGCGAGGAGCTCGGCGATCGCAGCACCGCGGGTGAGGAGGTCGTGGATGAAGCGCTCGAGATACGCGATGAGCTCTTCCTTGTACGCGAGGAAGGCCTCGACGTCGGCGTCGTGGAGGTCGATGGTGCGCTGCATCGAGCCCATGAACGCGACGGCGTTCTCCGCGAGCTCGACGAACCGCTCGCGCAGTGACCGCAGCGCCTGATGGGTGACGGCGGGGTCGACCTCGCCACCCGCCCGATGTGCCTCGACGGTGTCGCGCAGCGAGGTGAGGAGCACGACGATGTCCTCCAGCGCCACCGACTGGAGCGCGCCACGGGTGCCGAGTGCGGCGTCGTACTGTGCCAGGGCACGCTCGGCGGCCTCGCCCTCGCGCGAGAGCTGGTAGAGCATGCGCCGGCGGTAGAAGTCCTCCAGCGCGGTGACCCGGCTCGAGTCGGGGAAGGCGAGCAGGTTGCCCCAGCCGGGCTGGGCCAGCCGTTCCAGGGCCTCGGTGACCATGTCCTCCTCCACCGGCGACCCACCGTCGGTCGCCAGGGCTGCGGACACCTCCTCGGGACGCACGTGGACCGTGAACCGCTCCTTCTGTGCCATCAGCGCCCGCATGACCCGCCGGTAGAGCGGGGCGTTGGGGGTGCTGAGGTAGGCGAAGGGGCCGTAGCCACTCGCGGGGCTCTCGGGGTTGTGAGCGGGTGTCTCGGGAGCGAGGTCCGTCATGGCTCCACATGGTCGCACGGGCTACCGACATCGAGTGTGCAGGCGTCCGCGGCGTCCGTCGGGCACGGGCCGGCATCGTACGCTGCTGGGCGGACCAGGACGGGAGGGCGGGGCTGTGGACCTGCGGTGGCTCACCGCCGAGGAGCACGAGCTCGAGGCGGCGATCGCAGCGCTCGACGAAGAGTCGCGCCCTGAGGTCGAGGGACGCAGCCTCGTGCCCGCAGGCATCGCGTCCATCCTGCTCCTGGTGTACTTCGGGCTGATCTGGCTCGGCTTCAGCAGCAGCATCGACGCCGCGGCGCGCCCCCGCGTGCCGCCCAGCGCCGTCGGTGGCCTCGTCATCAACCTGGCGGTCTTCGTGGCGCTCTGGTACGCGACGACCAAGCTGGCCAAGTGGCTGGACAGACCGCGCCGGGAGTCCGAGGTGCGAGCATGGCGCGAGCACCTGACGGGCATGGTCAACGACGTCGACATCGAGCCGGTCAACCGCGCGACGTTCGTCTCGCTCATCACCGGGGAGCGACGGACCGCCAGCTGTCGTCCGCGCTTCTCCGCTCCCGGGGTGGAGTTCGGGAACCTCACCAGCCGCACCCACAGCGCCCTGGAGTGGCACTACCTCGCGACCCAGCTCCCGGCGCCGCTGCCCCACCTCATCCTGCGGTCAACCGCAGCCGGCCCCCTGCCCAGGGAGCTCGCCGGCGCCGAGATCGGCGAGCTCGTGCCCACGGGCTACCCGTTCAACCGCAGCTTCGTGCTGCATGCCCCTGCGGGCTACGCGCAGGATGCGCTGTACGTGCTCACACCGCGCGTGATGGCGTTGCTGCTGGACCACGCCGGCGCGTTCCACATCGAGATCATCGGTGACACGCTGGTCTTCTTCGCCCCCGGCCACGCCGACTTCGGCACGACCGAGCCGTGGCAGGCCATCGACGCCCTGTGGACCAAGGCCGTACCTGCGATCGTCGGGCGCGCCGCCCGCTACCGCGACGAGCGCGTTCCCGACCAGTCCTTCAGGCGCCGCTTGCTCACCTACCGCGAGTCTCAACGCAGGCCCGGCCACACCTGGGAGCGGTCGCGACGCCGGATTGCGCCGGCCGGCAAGCGTTTGGCGCAGCAGCGACGTGGGCCGCGCTGGTCCATGGCCCGCAAGCACGGGCTCGAGTTCGTCGTGTACTGGTTGGTGATGGGCGCCGCGGGACTGGTATGCCTCGGTCTGGTCCTGACGGTCGTCAAACTCTACGAGGCGTTCTTCGGTGGCTGACCTAACCGGGCGACGAACCGTTCCGTTGCTGCCCTCACCGACCAGCCCTACCTGGCGACGCCGACCGGCTGGCTCGTCGCGGTCGTCCTCGCGCTGGTAGTGGCCGCGCTCGCGTACGTGTTCTTCGCCGTCGCCGTCGTGCTCGCCTTCGCCTCGATGGGCTTCGTGCTGGGCCAGGCGGTGGCCTCGACGCTCGGCGTCAGCGAGCCGTGGGCGCTCATCGGGTTGGGGCTCGCCGGTGGCGTGCTGCTCGGCGTGCTCGCCGTCGTCACCAACCTGCCGGAGCTGGTGCTCATCGTGGTCAGCGCATTCGCCGGCGCGAACGTCGCCGTCGCCGGCCTGATGCTCCTCGTGGACGCCGCCGACCTGGCCGAGGTCACCGCCGTCCGGGTACCGCTCGTCGACCAGCCGGCGTGGGCGGTGGGCCGGCTCGTGCTCGCCGTCGTCGGCGTCGTCGTCCAGCTGCGTCATGCCCGATGGCGGCGCCTGGGCTCGGTACGCCGGTCCTGGGCCGCGTAGTCGGGACCAGCCCGAGGAGCGAGCCGGACATCGATGAGGTATGTCCGCGCCGTCGCCGTCCCTCGTCGTGCCCGGACCGCGGTGAAGGGCCCGGAATGTGCTGATGCGTCGATACACTGATGCCATGCGCACCACCCTGAATATCGACGACGACGTGCTTGAGGACGCCAAGCAGATCGCCGCTGCCGAGGGGCGGTCCGTGGGCGCCGTCATCTCTGACCTCGCCCGTCGTGCGCTCGCACCGACCCAGATCGCCGATGGAGACGGCTTCCCGGTGTTCGATGTCCCTGACGATGCGCCTCCGATCACCGCTGAGGACGTCGCACGCGCCCTGGACGACGAGTGAGTGCGGCGGCCCGGGGAAGCGCCCTGCTCGACGTCAATGTGCTCATCGCGCTGGCGTGGCCGAACCATGTCGGACACCGGGCAGCACAGAGCTGGTTCAGCGCTCACGCCGCGACCGGCGGCTGGGCGACGACCCCGATCACCGAAGCAGGGTTCGTCCGCGTCTCAGCCAACCGCCGCGCGATGACGACCGCGACGACACCGAGCGTGGCCATCGAGCTGCTCCGCAGGATGACCGCGCTTCGTGGGCACACGTTCTGGCCAGATGCGGTCCGTCACGTCGTCGGTGGCACAGTCGACGCTGCGGTGCTGTCCGGGCACCGGCAGGTCACCGATGCTCATCTGCTGGCTCTGTGTGACGAGCACGATGGGCGGCTCGTCACGTTCGATGCCGCACTCGGCGAGCTGGCGAGCGCAGTCGGCATCACGGCCGAGACGCTCCACGCCTGATGTCGCGCTGCTGTTCGCCGGCCCTCAGCTGCCGAGCACGCGGTCGATGAAGGAGGTGACGTCGGCGAGGACCTC
>DAHVRG010000092.1 GCA_027322565.1 Georgenia sp. | reverse complement strand
TGAGGCCCGTGGCACATCTCACTCGGGCCCTCCCGCACCGCCTTTGACCACGTGCCCGCCCCGGCGGTACCCTTGGATGTCGTTGTGCATCCCTTTGCGCTCCCCGGTGCCTCCCACTCGCCGGCGCAGCGGCGCGGATGCGCTCAGCGAGCATCACCAGACCATGGGCGGTAGTGCGCCTCGCACACCGTCCTCGATGAGAGAAACGAAGGCTACGCCCGTGCGCACGTACACACCGAAGCCCGGCGACGTCGAGAAGAACTGGTACGTCATCGACGCTACCGACGTCGTCCTCGGCCGACTGGCGTCTCATGTCGCCACCCTGCTCCGTGGGAAGCACAAGCCGAGCTTCGCCCCGCACGTCGACAGTGGTGACTATGTCATCGTCGTCAACGCCGCGAAGGTCGCCCTGACCGGGAGCAAGCGCGAGGACAAGATCGCCTACCGTCACTCGGGGTACCCGGGCGGCCTCAAGGCGGTCAGCTACGCGCAGCTGCTCGAGCGCTTCCCCGAGCGCGCCGTCGAGAAGGCAGTTCGCGGCATGCTGCCGAAGAACTCCCTCGGCCGCGACCAGCTGAAGAAGCTCAAGGTCTACGCCGGCCCCGAGCACCCCCACGCCGCGCAGCAGCCGCAGGCCTTCGAGATCACCCAGGTTGCCCAGTAGTCCGTTCGGACCAGGGTGCCCCGCAACAGGACACGAGGAGAACTGTGGCTGAGACCACCGACATCGAGCTGGGCGACGAGAACGTCCCCAGCAGCTACACCACGGAGACCGAGGCCCCCGCGACGGGCAGCGGTCAGAGCATCACCGCCCCGGGCCAGGCGCTCGGTCGCCGCAAGGAAGCGGTTGCGCGCGTCCGACTCGTCCCCGGGACCGGCCAGTGGCGCATCAACGGCCGCTCGCTGGAGGACTACTTCCCCAACAAGCTCCACCAGCAGATGGTGAACTCGCCCTTCGCGCTGCTCGACCTCGAGGGCCGCTTCGACGTCATCGCCCGGATCGACGGCGGCGGCATCTCCGGCCAGGCCGGCGCGCTGCGCCTCGGCGTGGCCCGTGCGCTCAACGAGATCGACGCCGAGTCCAACCGTCCTGCGCTGAAGAAGGCCGGGTACCTCACCCGCGACGCCCGCGCCGTCGAGCGCAAGAAGGCCGGGCTGAAGAAGGCCCGCAAGGCCCCGCAGTACTCCAAGCGCTGACCTGCGCTCGCGAACGGCCCCGTCCGGCAGTAGCCGACGGGGCCGTCGTCGTGCTGCCGTCGCGCGACCTGGCACGATAGGTCCGTCGTCCGCCGCAGCACCCGCCGCCCTCGACCTCGAAGGAAGCCCCATGCCCCGACTGTTCGGAACCGACGGCGTGCGCGGACTCGCCAACCGGGAGATCTCCGCCGAGCTCGCGCTCGGGCTGGGCGCGGCGGCCGCGCGCGTCCTCACCGCCACCACCGAGGGACGCCGCCCCCGCGCCGTCATCGGCCGGGACACCCGGATCTCCGGTGACTTCCTCTCCAGCGCGCTCGCCGCCGGCCTCACGAGTGCGGGGGTCGACGTCGTCCAGGTCGGAGTGCTGCCCACCCCGGGGGTCGCGCACCTCACCGCGACGACGGACGTCGACCTCGGCGTCGTCATCTCGGCCTCGCACAACCCGATGCCGGACAACGGCATCAAGTTCTTCGCCCGCGGGGGCTACAAGCTCGAGGACGCCATCGAGGACGCCATCGAGGAGAGCCTGGGAGCGACGTGGGAGCGGCCCGTGGGTGACGGCGTGGGCCGCATCGAGGAGGACGCGCGGACGGCGGACCGTTCCTACATCGACCACCTCGTGGCCGCCACCGGCCGGCCGCTGGAGGGGCTGCGGATCGCGATCGACTGCGCCAACGGGGCGGCGAGCGACATCGCCCCGCTCGCGCTGCGTGAGGCGGGGGCCGACGTCGTCGTCATCAACGCATCGCCGGACGGCCGCAACATCAACCACGAGTGCGGCTCGACCCACCCCGAGCAGCTCCAGGCGGTCACCGTGGCGTCCGGTGCCGCCATGGGGGTGGCCTTCGACGGCGACGCCGACCGCTGCATCGCCGTCGACCACACCGGCGCGATCGTCGACGGCGACCAGATCATGGGGGTGCTGGCAACCGCGTTCAAGGAGCGCGGGGTGCTCGCCGAGGACACGCTCGTCGTCACCGTCATGAGCAACCTCGGCCTCCTCCTCGCGATGCGCGCGGCCGGCATCCGGACCGTGCAGACGGGGGTCGGGGACCGCTACGTCCTCGAGGCGATGCGCGCCGGCGGTTTCACCCTCGGCGGTGAGCAGTCGGGCCACATCATCGCCTCGGCGCACGCGACCACCGGTGACGGCCTCCTCACCGCGCTGCTCCTCGCGGCGCGGGTCGTCGAGACCGGCCGCCCGCTCGCCGACCTCGCCTCGATCGTCACCCGCCTGCCGCAGGTGCTCATCAACGTGCCCGGCGTGGACAAGCGCCGCGCCGCGAGCGACGACGGGCTGCAGGAGGCGGTGGCGGCCGCCGAGCGGCGCCTCGGCGAGTCGGGCCGGGTGCTGCTGCGGCCCTCGGGGACCGAACCGCTCGTCCGCGTCATGGTCGAGGCGGCCACGCAGGACGAGGCGGACAGTGTGGCGGCCGACCTCGCCGACGTCGTCCGGTCCCGCCTCGCGCTGCGCTGAACCCGGCAGCGAATCAGGGAGATACCCGATGACACCGGAGGTCCGCGCGCGCTTGAATGATCCGGTGACGCAGGTGAGCGCATGAGCGAGGCCATGGCCGTCGTCGAGGCCTGGGTGCTCGGTATGGCCGAGTCCCCGTGGATCCTTCTCGCCGTCCTGCTCCTGGCGACGATCGACGGGTTCTTCCCACCGGTCCCCAGCGAGTCCGTCGTCATCGCCGTCGCCGTGCTGACGATGACCGGTGACGGGCCGAACCTGTGGCTCCTCATCCTCGTCGCCGCGCTGGGTGCCTTCACCGGTGACGTCATCGCCTATACCATCGGCAGCCGGGTCCCCGTCCACCGCATGAAGCTGTTCCGCGGCCGGCGGGGCCAGGCCGCCCTCGCCTGGGCGGGACGCGCGCTGGCCAGCCGCGGGACGGTCTTCATCCTCTCCGCGCGGTTCGTCCCGGTCGGTCGGGTGGCCGTCAACATGACGGCCGGCGCGGTGCGCTACCCCCGGGCCCGGTTCATGGTCATCGCCGCGATCGCCGGCGTCATGTGGGGCTGCTACTCGACCCTCCTCGGCATGGGCGCCGGGGTCTTCCTCCACGACCACCCCCTCCTCGCCGTCGTCGTCGGGGTCATCGGCGGTGTCCTGCTCGGCTTCGTCGTCGACGCGGTGATCCAGCGGCTGCACCGCCGGTTCACGCGGCTCGGAGCGGGGCTGGAGGACCTCAGCCGCGGCCACGTGCCCGGGGAGACCGGCGACGACGGCGCACCCGGCGACGACCCAGGTGGGGCCTCGGGCGCCAATGCCTCGGAGGACGACGGCGCCGAGCGCACCGGCTGCGACGAGCGGACGAGCACACCCGGCTGAGCACACCCGGCGCGGGCCGGGTGGTCAGATCTTGCGCAGCCGCATCCGGTGCATCCGGTGGTCCGCCTTCTTCGTGAGCACGAGGGAGGCGCGGCCGCGGGTCGGCAGGATGTTCTCCACGAGGTTGCGCTCGTTGATCCGGGTCCAGATGTCCGTCGCCGTCGTCACCGCCTCGTCGTCGCTCAGCCGCGCGTAGCGGTGGAAGTACGAGCGCGGGTCGGCGAACGCCGTCCGCCGCAGCCGGAGGAACCGGTCGACGTACCAGCGGCGCACGTCGCTCGTCCGGGCGTCGACGTAGATGGAGAAGTCGAAGAAGTCGCTCACCGCAAGGCTCGGGGAGCCGTCCGCCGTCGTCCGGGCGGGCTGGAGGACGTTGAGCCCCTCGACGATGAGGACGTCCGGCCGGCGCACGACGATCCGCTCGCCGGGGACGATGTCGTAGGTGAGGTGGTCGTAGACCGGTGCGGTGACCTCCGGCAGCCCGGACTTCACCGCGCTGACGAAACGCAGCAGGGCGCGCTGGTCGTAGGACTCGGGGAAGCCCTTGCGGTCCATCAGCCCGCGGCGCTCGAGCTCGGCGTTCGGCAGGAGGAACCCGTCCGTCGTCACGAGCTCCACCCGCGGGGTG
>DAHVRG010000081.1 GCA_027322565.1 Georgenia sp. | reverse complement strand
AAGAAGGGGCCGCAGGTCGGCAGCGGGGGGCAGCGCCGCCGCGGGCTCGAGGGCCGTGGCCCCACCCCCAAGGCCACCGAGCGCACCGGGCACCCGGCGGCCGCCCGCAAGGCCGCCGCCGAGAAGCGGAAGGCGGAGGCGGAGCGGCGCAGGAGCTCGCGCCCGGCACCGGCCGTGCGGGGCGAGCTGGTTGCGGGGCGCAACGCCGTCCTCGAGGCGGTGCGCGCGGGCACACCGGTGGAGAAGGTGTACCTCGCCGCCCGGGCGGAGACCGATGACCGGCTCGGTGAGGTGCTCCTCGCCGTCACGGCGCGTCACCTGCCCCTGGTCGAGGCCACCCGGGGCGAGCTCGACCGGCTCACCGACGGCGCCAACCACCAGGGGATCGCCGTCGAGGTCGCGCCCTACGAGTACGCGGACCCCGCCGACCTCCTCGCCCGGCCGCGTGGCCGGCACCCGCTCATCGTCGCGCTGGACGGGGTCACCGACCCGCACAACCTCGGTGCCGTGCTCCGGTCGGCCGGGGCGTTCGGCGTCGACGGCGTCGTCGTCCCCGAGCGCCGCTCCGCCGGCGTGACCGCCGCTGTCTGGAAGGTCTCGGCCGGGGCCGTGGCCCGGGTACCCGTCGCCCGGGCGACGAACCTCGTCCGGGCGCTGCAGGAGTACCAGAAGGCCGGGTGCTTCGTCGTCGGCCTCGACGGCCGGGCGCCCACGGCGGTGGCCGACCTCGAGCTCGCCACCGAGCCGCTCGTCGTCGTCGTCGGGTCGGAGGGCAAGGGGCTGTCGCGGTTGGTGCGCGAGACCTGCGACGTCCTCGCCGGGATCGAGATCTCCTCCCGTGTGGAGTCGCTCAACGCCGCGGTGGCGACCGGCATCACGCTCTACGAGGTCGCCCGGATCCGCGGCCGGTAGGGCGGTCCCCCGCCGTCAGAGGTCCTCGAGGCGGGGGATCCCGGCGGTGTCGACGCCGAGCACCGAGCGCTCGTCCGGCCGGTGCCGCAGCACGTTCTCGACGTAGGACTGCACCGCCTCGGGCAGCGGCACGTCGCGCTGCTGCTGCTCGGAGATGAACCACCGGTGCTCGAGGACCTCGTGGAAGATCTCCGCCGGCTCGAGCTTCCCGCGCAGCTCGCGGGGGATGGCCCGCACGGTCGGCTCGAAGACCTGGGCGAGCCAGTCGTGCGCGACGAACTCCTCGTCGTCGCCCTGCCGGTCGGTGGCGGCCCGGAAGGCGTCGAGGTCGTTGAGCATGCGCCGTGCCTGGTTTTCCTGCACGTCCAGACCGGTGAGCCGCATGAGCCGGCGGTGGTGGTGCCCGGCGTCCACGACCTTCGGCTGGATGTGGATGCGGGTGCCATCGATGTCCGTGGTGATGGACAGCTCCCCGACGTCGTAGCCCAGCTCGTTGAGCCGGTTGATCCGCGCGGCCACCCGCCACCGCTCACCGGTGTCGAAGGACTCGGTCTCGGTGAGCTCCTGCCACAGCGCGGTGTACCGCTCGACAATGCGGTTGCCCACCGCGATGGTGTCGACGTCCTCGTCGATGATCTCGCCGGCCTGAAGGTCCATGAGCTCGCCGATGATGTTCGTGCGCGCGATGTCGAGGTCGTACTCGCGCTGCCCGACGGTGAGCTCGGGCTGGAACTCGCCGGTCTCGGCGTCGACGAGGTAGGCGGCGAACTCCCCGGCGTCCCGGCGGAACAGGGTGTTCGACAGTGAGACGTCACCCCAGTAGAAGCCGAGGAGGTGCAGCCGCACGAGGAGCACCGCGAGCGCGTCGATGAGGCGGGTCGCGGTGTCCCGGCGCAGGTACTGGGAGAACAGGGCGCGGTAGGGAAGCGAGTACTGCAGGTGCTCGGTGACGAGCGCGGAGTCCAGCGGCTCCCCCTGCGGGGTCGACCGGCCGGTGACGACGGCGAGCGGCTGGACGGACGGGGCCTCGAGCCGGTTGAGGTTGCGCAGCTGCTCGTACTCGTGGAACGCCACCCGCTCGCCGATCTCCTTGACGGCGATGACCCGGCCGGAGAGCCGGACGAACCGCACGACGTGGCGCGAGATGCCGCGGGGCAGCGCCGCCAGCACGGACTCCGGCCAGTCCTCCAGCGCCACCTCCCAGGGGAGGTCGAGGAGCGCGGGGTCCAACCGCGCAGCGGTGATCTCCAGGGACTGGGCCATCGTGCTCCTAAGACGCGCCACAGGGGCGAACCCGACAGTATCGGGTCCGCCCCTGTGATGCGCTTGTCGGGGACGAGGGCGCGTCGTCAGTCGGGCAGGCGCTCACCCGTGGCGACGGCGAAGTTGTGCTGCTCGCCGGGCCGGATGCGGGCGTAGACGGTCTCACCCTTCATCGGCACGTCGCGAGGGTCGATGCGGACGATGATCTGCGCCTCGCCGGCACCCGAGCTGATGTGCTCGGCGAGCTCCTTCGAGCCGGCCAGGCGGCCGTAGACGAAGGCGTCGGAGCCGAGCTCCTCGACGCGGTCGACGGTCACCGGGATGGCGCCCTCGGTGCCTTCGGACACGCGGTCGAGCGACTCGGGCCGGAAGCCGACGATGATCTCGCCCTTGTCCTGGCTGCCGAGTGCGCTGATGGTCTCGCGGCTCAGCGGGACCCGGGCCTCGCCGAGGACGGCGGAGCCGTCCTCGATGTGGAAGGTGCCCAGGTTCATCGCGGGCGAGCCGATGAAGCCGGCGACGAAGACGTTCGCGGGCCGGTCGTACATCTCGCGCGGCGTGCCGACCTGCTGGAGGACGCCGTCCTTGAGCACCGCGATGCGGTCGCCCATGGTCAGCGCCTCGGTCTGGTCGTGGGTGACGTAGACCGTCGTGACGCCCAGGCGCCGCTGGAGCGAGGCGATCTGGGTGCGGGTCTGGACACGCAGCTTGGCGTCGAGGTTCGACAGCGGCTCGTCCATGAGGAACACCTGCGGCTGGCGGACGATCGCGCGACCCATGGCCACACGCTGGCGCTGGCCACCGGAGAGGGCCTTGGGCTTGCGGTCGAGGTACTCGGTGAGGTCGAGGATCTTGGCGGCCTCTTCGACCCGCTGGCGGATCTCGGCCTTCGGCTTGCCCGCGATCTTCAGTGCGAAGCCCATGTTGTCCGCGACGGACATGTGGGGGTAGAGCGCGTAGTTCTGGAACACCATCGCGATGTCGCGGTCCTTGGGCTGGACGTCGGTGACGTCGCGGTCACCGATGAGGATCCGGCCGGAGTTGACGTCCTCGAGGCCGGCGAGCATCCGCAGCGAGGTCGACTTCCCGCAGCCGGAGGGGCCGACGAGGACGAGGAACTCGCCGTCGGCGATCTCCAGGTCGAGCGAGTCCACGGCCGGGCGTTCGGTGCCCGGGTAGATGCGCGTCGCCTTGTCGAACGTGACTGATGCCATCGTGGTTCATCCCTTCACCGGCAGGTACGTGCCGGACGATCCGTTGTGAAGAGTGTCAGGTGTCTGCCTCGACACTGGCCTAGTCGCGAAGCCCGAGGGTCTGCGTCTGGGCTGCCCACAGTGTCGCACACCACTGGAGGTGCCCCGGCAGCCCCGTGACCGAGGTCACATCTCGCGCAGCTCGACGAGGCGCAGGAGCACGGCGGTGAGCTCGTCCGGGTCGGCGACCCGGTACCCCGCCGCCGTCGGTCCGTCGCCCACCTTGATCCCGACGTCCTGTGGGCCGAGGACGGCGAAGGCGTCCTCGTCGGTGACGTCGTCGCCGGCAAAGAGCACGCCCTGCGGGTCGACCTCCGCGCGGAGGTCGGCGACGGCGTCGCCCTTGGTGGCGTGGACGACGGCCATCTCGACGACGTCCTTGCCCTCCTGGACGCGCAGCCCCTCCCGCGCGGCGGGGCCGGCGAGCACCGCGGCGGTGAGCGCGGCGGCGTCCTCGGGGGTGCAGCGGCGGCTGTGGACGACGACGGACCCGGGCTTGGTCTCGACCCAGGCGCCCTCGTGGCGCTCGGCCAGCGCGGTGGCCTCGCGCAGGACCTCGGCGCGCAGCCGGGCCTGCTCCTCGGTGAGCTCGAGCGGCTGCGCGACGAGCTGCGGCGTCTGCTGCGGCGACATCCCGACGTGGCCGCGCTGGGCGCCGTGGCTGCCGACGACGAGGGTGCCGACGGGCACCTCGGCGAGCGAGACGAGGGTGTCGGCGTCGCGGCCGGAGATGAGGGCGACGTGGATGCCCGGCAGGTCGTCCAGC
>DAHVRG010000075.1 GCA_027322565.1 Georgenia sp. | reverse complement strand
GGCCGTCGAAGATGTAGCCGGGCCCACCCCCGAACCGGTCCGCGGCGAGCCCGAAGAAGTGGACCGCCGAGACGACGCCCTCGATCGCGATGATGAGCGCCACGACGATGACGGCGACGTAGACGAGCTTGGCCAGCGCCGGCGTGATGCGGCGGGTGAAGCCGAGGTCGGTGAGCCCGCCGATGGCGGAGGGCTGCGCCGGCTGCGGGTACCCCGGGCCGTAGCCCGGCTGTCCGGGCTGCCCCGGCTGCGGGTAGCCGGCCTGCTGGGGCTGCCCGGGATACCCGGCATAGCCCTGGGGCGGGTGCCCGCCCTGCGGCGCGTACGGCGACTGCCCGGCCTGGTACTGACCAGCCGGCTGCTGCGGGGCCTGGTGACCCTCACCACCGGACGGCGGGGTCGCCGGCCGGTGCTGGGGGTCGGAGGGGTTGTCGGACATGTCGAGCTCCGTGTGATCGGCGACGGGAACAGGTGCGAGCCTAGCCCCGGTCCCGCTGTCCCGACGTCCCGAGGGCCCGGCCGCGCCCCGGTCCGCCGTGGCAGCATTGGTCCCGTCCACTCCATCCCTCCTGGAGGTCCCGTGCCCACCCCACACATCGCCGCCGCACCGGGCGACTTCGCCCCCGCCGTCCTCATGCCGGGTGACCCCCGACGCGCCCAGCGGATCGCGGAGCAGCTCATGCCGGACGCCCGGCTGGTCAACGACGTCCGCGGCATGCTCGGCTACACCGGCACCGTCGACGGCCGCCCGCTCAGCGTCATGGGCTCGGGGATGGGGCAGCCCTCGGCGACGATCTACGCCACCGAGCTGTACCGGGAGTACGGGGTGCAGCGGATCATCCGGGTCGGCACGGCAGGTGGGATCGCCCCCTCGGTGCGGGTCGGGGACATCCTCGTGGCGCTGGGGGCGCACACCGACTCGGCGATGAACCAGCACCGCATCCCGGGCGTCAACTTCTCCGCCGTCGCGTCCTTCGAGCTCGCGGAGGCGGCGGTGCGGGCGGCCCGGGAGCAGGGTGTCGAGCCCTACCACGTCGGGACGATCATCAGCCGCGACCACTTCTACCTCAAGGTCCCCGGCCAGACCGAGGCGCTGGGCGCCTACGGGGTGCTCGGCGTCGAGATGGAGGCCGCCGCGCTGTACGGCGTGGCCGCGGAGCTCGGGCGCCAGGCGCTCACCGTGCTCACCGTCTCCGACCACCTGCTCGACAGCTCGCACGACATGACCGCCGAGGAGCGTGAGACGAACTTCCAGGGCGCCCTGTCCCTCGCGGTCGCCGCTGCCCTGGCGGACTGACCGCCGGCTCGCCCGGCCCGGTCGACCCGGGCCGCTCAGCGGTCGAACGCCGGGCCGGCGGCGGGGTCCTGCCGGAACTCCAGCGTGTCGCGCAGGCGTCGGCGGCTGCTCTCGGCGAGGTCGGCAGGCAGGTCGTCGAGCGCGAACCAGCCGACGTCGCTCGACTCGTCGTCCGAGACCGTCGCCTCGCCCGCGACGTAGCGGCACCAGAAGGTGAGGTCGAGGTACTGGGCGACGTCACCGTTCGGGTAGGTGACCGGCTGCCCCGCCCGGACGCCGGTGAGCGCGAGCACCTCGGCATGCACCCCGGTCTCCTCGGTGATCTCCCGCACCAGCGCGACCGCCGGCTGCTCACCGGGCTCGAGGATCCCCGACACCAGCGCCCACCGCCCGGTGTCCACCCGCCGGACGAGGAGGAGCCGCTCCTCGTCGTCGAAGACGGCGCCGGTGACCCCGGGCAGCCAGAGGAGGTCGTTGCCGACGCGCGCACGCAGCTCGGTGATGAAGGGTGGGACGGGCATGGGCCCGACCCTAGTGCCGGGTTCCGCCCGCCCCCGTGCCCGAGCCGCTCGACCTGCGGGACACCGGGGTGCACGGGAGGATCGAGCGATGGCCACCAGTGTCGCGGAGCACCTCGTCCGTCAGCTCGTCGGGGCCGGCGTGAGCCGGATCTACGGCATCGTCGGGGACTCGCTGAACCCCGTCGTCGACGCCGTCCGACGCACCCCGGGCATCGACTGGGTCCACGTACGCCACGAGGAGGCCGCGGCCTTCGCCGCCGCCGGCGAGGCGGAGGTCACCGGCAGGCTCACCGCGTGCGCCGGCTCGTGCGGGCCGGGGAACCTCCACCTCATCAACGGGCTGTACGACGCCAACCGCTCCCGCCTCCCGGTGCTCGCCATCGCCTCGCACATCCCGAGCAACCAGATCGGCACCCAGTTCTTCCAGGAGACCCACCCCGACCGCCTCTTCACCGAGGCGTCGGTCTTCTCCGAGATGATCTCCAGCCCCGCGCAGCTCCCCCGCGTCACGCGCAGCGCCATCCAGCACGCCGTCGGGACGCCGGGGGTCGCCGTCCTCACCCTGCCCGGCGACGTCGCCGACCTCGAGGTCGGTGACGAGGGGCAGGCGCTCAACCCCGCCACCCGCCCCGGCACGCTCGTCCCCGACGAGGACGACGTCGCCGCGCTCGCCGCCGCGATCGACGCGGCGAAGAATGTCACGCTCTTCGTCGGTGCCGGCGCCCGGGGCGCGCACGGCGAGGTGCTCGCGCTCGCCGAGCACGTCGGCGCCCCCGTCGGGCACTCGCTGCGCGGCAAGGAGGTCATCCAGTACGACAACCCCTTCGACGTCGGCATGTCCGGGCTCCTCGGGTACGGCGCCTGCCAGGAGGCTATGGAGGAGGCAGACCTCCTCGTCCTCGTCGGGACCGACTTCCCCTACCCCGACTTCCTGCCGGGCGACGTCCGCACCGCCCAGATCGACATCGACGCCCGCCACCTCGGCCGCCGCACGCGCCTCGACGTCCCGGTCCACGGCGACGTCGGCGCCACCCTGCGCATGCTGCTCCCGCTCGTCAAGCGCAAGAAGTCGCGCAGCTTCCTCAAGAGCATGCTGAAGAAGCACGACCGGGTCATGTCCAAGGTCGTCGGCGCCTACACCCGCAAGGTCGAGCGGCACCGGCCGATCCACCCCGAGTACGCGGCCGTACAGCTGGACGAGACGGCCGGCCCGGACACCGTCTTCACCGTCGACACCGGGATGAACAACGTGTGGGCCGCGCGCTACCTCACGCCGAACGGCCGGCGCCGGGTCATCGGCTCCTTCCTCCACGGCTCCATGGCCAACGCCCTCCCCCACGCCATCGGCGCCGCCCTCGCCGACCGGGACCGGCAGGTCGTCGCCCTCGCCGGCGACGGTCGGCTGTCGATGCTGCTCGGGGAGCTCATCACCCTGCGTGACCACGAGCTGCCGGTGACCGTCGTCGTGTTCAACAACGCCACACTCGGCATGGTCAAGCTCGAGATGCTCGTCGAGGGCATGCCCGCGCACGCCAACGACACCCCGCCGGTCGACTACCGCCGGCTGGCCGAGTCGCTCGACATCCCGGCGCTGCGCGTCGAGGACCCGCGCGAGCTGCGCTCCGCGTTCGCCGACGCCCTCGGCCGCCGCGGGCCCGTCCTCGTCGACGTCGTCACCGACCCGAACGCACTGTCCATCCCGCCGTCGGTCACGGCCGGCCAGGTCCGCGGCTTCGCCACGTCGATGACGAAGCAGATCTTCGGTGGCGGGTCCGGGGAGGTCATGGCGATGGCGCGGTCGAACCTGCGCAACATCCCCCGCCCGTAGCGCAACCGTGTCCCGCATGCGTCGCCCCTTCGGCTCACTGCGGCCCGAGCGCAGGGGCGACCCCTGATCGAGGAGGGCGACCCATCAGGGGCGGCCGCCGTCGGGCGGCGCCATTACCGATTGCGGGCGTCGTGTGAGTGGGGCCACACTTGGGAGGTGCCGAACGTGTGAGGTGACGACGTGGACGCCGACATCGAGATCCTGCCGATGCTGTCGCGAGGGAAACACCGCAGCCCGAAGAGGGGTGCCTGCTTCATGGAGCTGGCCTCCTACCTCGCCGGTGAGCGGTGGAGCGACAAGCCGGCGTGTACCCATCCGCTGCTCGCGCATCTCGCGCGTCTGGTCAACGACCTCACGGAGGACGCCGAGCGGCCGCGGCTCGCGGTGCTCATCCCCGCGGTCATCGGGCTGCGCAGCGACGACCCGGTGTGGGACGACGAGCTCACCCTGCTCGCGGCGTCCCGCGCGCTGCCGGTCGTCAGCGAGCACCACCAGCGGTCGCTCGCCGTGGGCATCCTCAGCTGCGAGCGCCGCCGGGCCGAGCGCAACGGGTGGGACGAGCTCCGCTTCCACCCGGCGAGCCGGCGGGCGCTGGACGCGGTGCCGCTCGCCGAGCGCTGGGCGCAGGCCTTCGTCGACCAGGTCGGCGGGGTCGGTGCCCACCACCCGGGTGCCGCCGTCGTCGAGATCGCGACGGTCGGCCTGGCCACGGCGTGTGTCACGGACCCCTCGGGGATGCTCCGCGACCTCCTCACCGATGCCATCACGCTGTGCGAGCACCTCGCGGGCCGGGAGCGCGCCCGCCGGGAGGAGCTCGTGCCCGAGCAGTGGCAGCAGGTCTGCAGTCCCGCCCCGGCCCGTTGAGAGCAGCTGCCGGACACGCGCGGGGTGTGGCCGGCAGGTGACGCCGGACCTGCGGTCCGGTCGGGGGGCCCTCCGCCGCGATGCGGGGCCCGGTCGCTGACCGGGCCCCGCATCGCGGTGCACTCGCCAGGCGACCCTCGTCAGCGCGAGATCGCCAGCTTCATCGCCTTCGTCTCGGCCGCCCGGCCGAAGGTGTCGTAGGCGTCGATGAAGTCGTCGAGCCCGAAGCGGTGCGTGACGAACTTCTCCGCGGGCAGCTTGCCCTGGGCGACGAGCTTGAGCAGCATCGGCGTCGTCGTCGCGGACACCAGTCCGGTGGTGATCGCGATGTCCTTGATCCACAGGTCCTGGATGGGCAGCTCGACCGAGGTGCCGTGGACGCCGAGGTTGGCGACCGTCCCACCGGGACGGATGAGGTCGACGGCGGCGGCGAAGGTCGCCGGCACTCCGACGGCCTCCATCGCGGTGTCGACACCCAGCCCGTCGGTCATCGCCATGACCTGCTCGCGCCAGCCGTCGGTGCCGTTGTTGACGGCGTCCGTCGCACCGAACTGCTTGGCCAGCTCGAGCCGGTTGTCGTCGAGGTCGATCGCGATGACCCGCGACGCCCCGTACAGGCCGGAGGTCATGACCGCCGAGAGCCCGACCGGCCCGGCCCCGATGACGGCGACGACGTCGCCCGGCTCGACACGGCCGTTGCGCACCCCGATCTCGAAGCCGGTGGGCAGGATGTCGGACAGCACGATCCCCGCCTCGTCGCTCACCCCCTCGGGCAGCTTGTGGAGCGAGTTCTCCGCGAACGGGACGCGTACGTACTCGGCCTGCGTTCCGTCGATGAGGTGGCCGAAGATCCAGCCGACCCCGGGGGCGCCCTCGTCGGCGAGGCAGTGCGAGGGCAGCCGCTGCTGGCAGTACGCGCACGAGCCGCAGCTGGAGATGCACGAGATGATGACGCGGTCGCCGACCTTGAGCCGGCTCACCGCGGAGCCGACCTCGACGACGGTGCCGACACCCTCGTGGCCGAGGATCCGCCCCTCCTCGACGGCGGGGACGTCCCCCTTGAGGATGTGGAGGTCGGTGCCGCAGATCGTCGTCGTGTCGACCTGGACGATGGCGTCCGTGCCGTTGACGATCGTCGGGTCCGGGACCTCCTCCCAGGCCTTCTTGCCCGGACCGTGGTACACCAGTGCCTTCATCGGACCTCCTCGCGTCACGCGACGGGCACACCCTGTGCCCTCCCTGTGACGGTAGTCACCGGCAAGGGGTCCGACCTAGGACTTCCCTCCTATCCTCCGCCGCTCGCGGTGCAGCGCCGGCCGCAGCACGAGGGAGAGCACGAGCGCGGCCACGCCGGCGGCGATCGTCACCCGGTAGGCGTAGGGGTACCCCCCGACGTCGGCCACCCGCCCTGCAGTGCTCGAGCCGAGCGCGTACCCGAGTGACGTGGCGGCGGCGAGCACCATCATCGCCGCCCCCAGCCGCGCCGGGTCCACGACCCGCTCGCACGCGGAGAAGATCGTGATCATGTAGGGCGCGACGGCGAGCCCGAGCACGAGGAGGACACCGGCCAGCGCGCCGAGGGAGTGGACCGCCAGCAGCGGCAGCGAGAGGACGGCGAGCCCGGCGGCGAAGACCGGCAGCCGGTCGGCCAGGCGGAAGCGTTCCGGCAGGACGACGATCGCCAGCCCGGCAACCACGCTGCCGATCCCGAGGACGGCGTGGAGCAGCCCCGCGAGACCCGGCTCTCCCGACACGGTGGCCAGCGCCGTCGTCCCCGCCTGGACCGAGCCGAAGATGGTTCCGACGAGCAGCTGGCCCAGGCCCAGGCCGAGGAGCAGCGGACCGAACCTCGCCGGGGCGGTGTCCCCGGCGCCACGGTGTCCGCGGACCAGCGCCACCGTAGGGTGGAGTGCGAACCACGTCGCGAAGACGGCGACCCCGCCGGCGGCGAGCAGCAGCGCACCGGTGGGCGAGACGAGTGCGGCGGTGGTGCCGACGATCGCCGGGCCGAGCACGAAGGAGGCCTCGTCGGCCGCCCCCTCGTAGGAGAAAGCGGTGGAGAGGAGCTTGAAGCCCTGGCCGCCCTTCGCCTTGGTGAGTTCGCGCCAGCGCACCCGGGCCAGCGTCCCGACCTGGGGGACGAAGAGGCCGGCCACCCCGCTGACCACGGCGAGCAGCTGCCACCGGACGTCCTGCCCGGACAGGACGACGAGGGCGAGGAGCGCCAGCGCGCCGCCCACCGACTGGACGAGGAGCACGGGACGCTGGCCGATCCGGTCGGTGAGCGCCCCCGCCAGCGGGGAGGCGACGGCGTTGACGACGGCGAAAGCACCGGCGGCCGCCCCACCGCCGCCGTAGCTGCCGCTGACCTCGGCGACGAGGAGAAGGATGCCCATCTGGGCCATTGCCATCGGCAGCCGGGCGACGAAGGCGACGACGACGTAGAGCGGTCCGGTCAGCGCGAAGAGCCGCCGGTAGGAGGACAGGACGGACAATCGGTCTCCAGGGGTGGACGGGCGGCGCTCCTCCCACCCCGGAAGCGCTGACGACCCGTTGCGCGCTCAGGATATCCGAGCGACCACCCGCTCGACCTCCGCCACCGGCCAGTGGAGCCGCTCGGCCAGCCGGTCCGGCGTCGCCCCCTCGCCCACGGACTTCCGGGCGTGGCGGACGAGCTGCTCACGCAGCAGCGTGCGCCGGCGCCGGTCCGCGAGCGCCGCGGCCACCAGGCCGTGCCGCGGGCCCAGGAGCAGCGCGGTGAGGAACACCACCCCGACGACGCCGGCCATCATGCCCGCGATCGACAGGTCCCAGACGCGGGCGAGCAGGTAGCCGACGGCCGCCGACACCGCCCCGGAGCCGACCGCCGTGGCGAGCATGGCGGAGAGCCGGTCGACGAGGAGGTAGGCGGTGGCCGCAGGCCCGGCGAGGAAGGCGACGACGAGGATCGCGCCGACGGAGTCGAAGGCGCCGACCACGGTGACGGAGACGAGCGCCATGAGCAGCTGGTGGACGAGCACCGGCGACAGCCCGAGGACGGTGGCGAGGCCCGGGTCGAAGGTCGTGACCTTGAGCTCCTTGTACAGGAGGAGGACGAAGGCGACGACGGCGACGGTGACCACGCCCATCGTCCACCACGACCGCGGCCCGAGGTCCACGCCGCCGATCTCGAGGGTGACGAGCGGTGCGAAGGCGATCTCGCCGAAGAGGACGTGCTCGAGGTCGAGGTGGACGTTGCCGCCGTAGCGCGCGATGAGCAGCACCCCGAGGGCGAACAGGCCGGTGAAGACGATGCCGATGGCCGCGTCCCCACGCACCCGGCCGCCGCGCTGGAGCAGGTCGACGAGGACGACGGTGAGCAGCCCGAACACTGCCGCGCCGGCCACCGCGGTGAGCGGCCCGAGCGACCCGGTGAGGAAGAACGCCAGGACGATGCCGGGCAGCGCGGCGTGGGAGATCGCATCGCCCACCATGACGCTCTGCCGCAGCACGAGGACGCTGCCGAGGAGGGCGCACGGGACGACGACGAGGATTGCCGTGACGACGATGACGAGGTCCACGCTCACCGCACCCCCACCCCCTTCGCGCGCCGAGCGCTCACTTCCCGACGAGCGCTCACTTCCCGACGCGCGCCGAGCCGGGTCCGCAGCGCACGGGCGGGCAGGGACACGAGGAAGATCCCCGTCGCGACGAGGACGATGAGCGGGCCGGTGGGCAGGTCGGTGGTGGTCGCGCTGAGCAGCGCCCCGACCGCACCGCTCACCGCGCCGAGCAGGGCGGCGAGGACGACCATGACGGCGAGGCGGTCGGTCCACTGGCGGGCCGCGGCCGCGGGGGTGATGAGCAGGGCGGCGATGAGCACCACCCCTACCGTCTGGATGCCGACGACGATCGCGACCACGAGGAGCGCGGTGAGCAGCGCCTCGAGCCGGCGGACGGGGTAGCCCACGGCGCGGGCGAAGGCCGGGTCGAAGGCGACGAGCTTGAGCTCCTTGTACAGCAGCGCGACGATCGCGAGCGCCACGGCGGTGAGCACGGCCATGACCCGCACGTCGGCGGCCACGAGGCTGGCCGCCTGGCCGAGCACGAAGCGGTCCAGGCCCGACTGGCCGGACGCCCCGGTGGCCGCGACGTAGGTGAGCAGCACCGTGCCGACCCCGAAGAAGACCGACAGGACGAGCGCGAGGACCGCGTCCTGCTTGAGCCGGGTGCGCTGGACGACGACGAGGACGAGCCCGGCGGCCAGCGCCGCCGTCACCGCCGCACCGACCATGAGCCCGGACCCCGACGTCGTGCTGGTGACGAGGAAACCGAGGACGACGCCCGGCAGGGTGGCGTGGGACAGGGCGTCGCTGAGCAGGCTCTGGCGGCGTAGCACCGCGAAGGTGCCCAGCGCCCCGCCGAGCAGCCCGAGCACCGCGGCGCCGAGGGCCACGGTGCGCAGGGTGTAGTCCCCGAGCGCGGCGAGGAGCTCACCCACGGTGCATCTCCTCCGCCCGGCGGGCCGCTCCGCCGTAGGCGCGGGCGATGTTCTCGCTGGTGAAGACCTCCGCGGTGGGGCCGACGGCCACGAGCTCGCGGTTGAGGAGGACGACGGTGTCGAAGTAGTCGGCGACGGTGGCGAGGTCGTGGTGGACGACGACGACGCTGCGGCCCTCGTCGCGTAGCTCGCGCAGGATGTCGACGACGATGCGCTCGGTGACGTAGTCGACACCGGCGAAGGGCTCGTCGGCGAGGTAGAGGCGGGCGTCCTGGGCCAGCGCGCGGGCGAGGAACACCCGCTGCTGCTGCCCGCCGGACAGCTCGCCGATCTGCCGGTCGGCGAGGTCGAGCATGCCGACGCGGTCGAGGCAGCGCTCCGCGGTGCGGCGCTCGGCGGCACCGGGGCGGCGCAGCCAGCCGAGCCGCCCGTAGGTGCCCATCTCGACGACGTCGCGGGCGTCGGTCGGGAAGTCCCAGTCCACGCTGCTGCGCTGCGGGACGTACCCCACCCGGCTGCGGTCGACGGGGTCGCCGAACACCTCGACCGCGCCGGCGGCGGGGCGGAGCAGACCCATGGCGACCTTGAGCAGCGTCGTCTTGCCGGCACCGTTCGGCCCGACGATGCCCACCAGCCGCCCCTCCGGGATGGTGAAGGACACGTCCCACAGCACCGGCTCGCTGCGGTAGGCGGCGCTGACACCGCGCACGACCAGCGGGGCGCTCACGGCCGCCCCAGCGCGGTCGCGACGATCTCGGCGTTGGCGCGCAGCATCCCGGCGTAGGTGCCGGCCGGCCCACCCGGCTCGCCGAGGGCGTCGGAGTAGAGCCCCTGCTCGGGGACCTCGACCTCCCAGCCGCGGTCGGCGGCGGCCTCGCGGACGGCCTCGATGCTCGCCGGGGACACGCTGGACTCGGTGAACAGCGCGGGGACCTCGCGCTCGACGAGCAGGTCGACCAGGGCCCGGATGTCGGCGACCCCGGCCTCGTCCTCGGTGGACAGCCCCTGGACGCCGTGGACCTCGAGGTCGTAGGCGCGGCCGAAGTAGCCGAAGGCGTCGTGCGACGTCACCATGACGCGGCGGTGCTGGGGCACCTCGTCGAGCAGGGCGGCGGCGTCGGCGTGCGCGTCGAGCGCGGCCTCGACGTACTCCGCACCGCCCTGCGTGAAGTCGGCCGCGTGCTCCGGCGACAGGGCGGAGAGCTCGGCGACGACCGGGTCGACGACC
>DAHVRG010000039.1 GCA_027322565.1 Georgenia sp. | reverse complement strand
TGCGGCGCAGCGCGTCGCGGACGACCTCGGCCTTCCACCGCCGCTGCGCCGGCAGGGTGAGGTGGGCGAGCTCACCGCCACCGACCCCGCCGGGGCCGGCCTCCGGCCACCGGCTCGGCACCCGGTCCGGGGAGGGCTCGTGGACGACGACTGCGTCACCGCGCCAGAAGCGTCGCCCCTCCCCCGCCTCGCTGAGACGGACGTCCACCACCTCGCCCGGCGCGGAGTGGCGCACGAAGACGACACGGCCGTCGACCCGTGCGACACAGTGCCCGCCGTGGGCGGGCGGACCGACGGTGACCCTGGTCAGGACGTCCACACTCAGCTCCTCTCGAGGTGCCACGGCACGGTGGCGACGACAGTTCCCGGGAGGGCGAGCAGCCGTTCCCGGACCCGGTGCGGCCCACGCCGCAGCAGGGCGCGCCGCCGGCGCTGCGGGGCGGTCACCTCCGGCAGGTAGACGACCGCGAGGCCGTCCGGCTCACGCGCCCCCGCGACGTACGCGACGACCGCGGCGGCCGCCCGTCCCGGCGGTGCGGCGAGCTCGACGAGCGGGACCGGCAGCTCCAGGGCCGCCCACTGCTCGCGCAGCGCCGCCGCCGCGGCGTCGTCGGCCGGGACGGTGAGCGCCTCGAGCGACGAGGCGCGCAGGGACCGGGCGTAGGCGACGGCCCGGACGCTGGACCGGTCGAGCTCGGTGACGACGACGAAGGCGCGCACGACGGTGGGCAGCGGCCGGTCCTCGTCCGCGTGATCGAGGGCCAGCCGGGCCCGCAGGGCGCGGTCGTGTCGGCTCACGCCCCACATCATCACCCACCCGAGACCCAGCGCGAGCGCGGCCGGCCACCCGGGCACCGCGGCGGTGGCGAGCATCACGGCTGCCCCGACGGCGCCTGCCGTCGTCATCGCGATGCCGCGCCCGGCACGCCGCCGGGCCGACGGCTGGTACCGCGTCTCCAGCGCCCGCCGCCACAGCAACCGGGCGGCGAGCAGGGTGAGCACGGCATGGGTGAGCACGGCGACCGCGGCCCCGGCGACGAGCCGCACGACGTCGCCGGAGGCGAGGACGACGGCGGTCGCCGCGGCGGTCACGACCGCGAGGCCGGCGGCCCGGTCCCCGGCCCCCGGCCCCGGTGCCCACCCGGGCCGGAGGCGCGGCAGGTCGGTCGGCATCGTCGTGGCAGCGGCGAGGACGACGACGGCGAGGACCACGCCGAGGGCCGTGAGCACCGTCCGGTCCGCCTGTGCGAGCTGCAGGAGTGCCGGAGCGGTCGTCACGGTCGCGCCGGCGGCGGCGGACGCGACGGCCACGACGGCGACGACCCCGCCCGTCGCCCCACCGGCCGCGAGGAGGGCGCGCCGTCCGCGAGTGGACGGGCCGGTGACGAGCGGGTGGACGAGGATGCCGCCCAGCCCGGCGGACACGAGGGCGGCGACGGGACCCGGGCCGCTGAGGTCCGGAGGCCGGGCTCCCGCGTCGACGGTGCCGGTCAACGCACCGACCACGACGAGGACGACGGTCGCGGCGAGGCCGCACCACGCCGCCGCGACGAGCAGCCGCCGCCGCACTCCGGTCGACAGCCGGGACGTGGCGAGGACGACGGCGAGCAGCCCGAGTGGGAGGAGGGTGGTGCTCCGGGCCGGCCCTCCGGGCGGCGCCGCACGCAGCAGCGTCCCGGCGAGGGTGACGCATGCGGCGAGCAGCAGCGCACGCGCCAGCAGGACGGCCACCGGGGCGAGGGTGGAGGAGCGGAGTCGCTCGCGCAGCGTCCGACGGTCGGGCAGGTGCGACATGGCGAGGAGCGTCACGGCGACCCCACCGAGGAGTCCGCCGAGCGCCCAGGGGGCGAGCGGCCCGAGGTCCCGGCCGAGCACGCCCAGCACGGACTCCGCACCCACGAGCGACACGGCGACGGCGGGGAGCAGGACGCCCTGCGGCCGTGGCCGGCGCGGCCCGGCGAGCAGGCCCGGGTGGACGACGGCAGGGTCAGGCCTCACGGCGCACCATGCTAGGGCGGTGGGCGGTAGCGTGCCGATGTGCACTTCGTGATCATGGGCTGCGGACGGGTGGGGGCCTCGCTGGCCACGCAGCTGGAGGCGGACGGCCACTCGGTGGCGGTGCTCGACCAGAACCCCGAGTCATTCCGACGGCTGCCCGAGGAGTTCTCCGGCCGGCGGGTCACGGGCCTGGGCTTCGACCGGGACGCGCTCTCGCAGGCGGGTGTCGAGGACGCCTACGGCTTCGCGGCCGTCTCCAACGGGGACAACTCCAACGTCCTCGCCGCCCGGGTCGCCCGGGAGACGTTCGGTGTGGACAACGTCGTCGCCCGGATCTACGACCCACGCCGGGCGGAGGTGTACGAGCGGCTCGGCATCCCCACGGTCGCCACCGTCCGGTGGACGGCCGACCAGGTGCTGCGGCGGCTGCTGCCCACCCGGGCGGTGGCCGACCTCACCGATGCCTCCGGCCGCGTGTCACTGGTCCAGGTGGACGTCCATCCCGGCTGGGTGGGGCAGTCGCTCAGCGCGCTGGAGGCGGCCTCCGGCGCCCGCCCGGCCTTCGTCACCCGCCGCGGGTCGGCGTTCCTCCCCGACGCCGGGACCGTGCTGCAGGACGGCGACCTCCTCCACGTGCTCCTGCTCACCGCCGAGGTGGGCGTGGTCCACCGCGTGCTCGGCGCTCCCCCGACCGAGGTGGGCTGATGCGCGTCGTCATCGCCGGTGCCGGCAGCGTCGGGCGGTCTATCGCCCGCGAGCTGCTCGCCCACGGCCACGAGGTCACCCTCATCGACCGCCACCCCGCGGCCATGCGGATCGCCTCCGTCCCCGACGCCGAGTGGCAGCTCGCCGACGCCTGCGAGATCGCCAGCCTCACCGAGGCCGACCTCGGGTCCTGCGACGTCGTCGTCGCGGCGACCGGGGACGACAAGGCGAACCTCGGCGTCTCGCTGCTCGCGAAGACCGAGTTCGCGGTGCCCCGCGTGGTGGCGCGGGTGAACAACCCGAAGAACGAGTGGATGTTCGACTCCGCGTGGGGGGTGGACGTCCCGGTCTCCACCCCGCGGATCATGACCGCGCTCGTGGAGGAGGCCGTGACGGTCGGGGACCTCGTGCGGATCTTCAGCTTCCAGGGCTCGGGGACGAGCCTGCACGAGGTGACGCTCGCGCCGGGGTCTGCGGTGGCAGGGCGGACCGTGCGGGAGGTCGACTGGGGTCCGGGCTGCTTCCTCGCCACCCTCATCCGCGGCGGCGAGGCCGTCCCACCCGACCGCGACGAGCGGATCGTCGCCGGTGACCGGCTCGTGCTCGTGCTCAGTGAGCGGGCTGACCCGGCTGCGCTTCAGGAGCTCGTCGCTCCCGGACCAGCACCCAGGTGAGCCAGAGCGTCAGCGCCCACAGCGGCACCCCCATGACGAGGCGGGCGGTGCCGAGCCACGCGGTCGCGGCATCGAGGTAGAGCGGGACCTGCACCGCGAGCCGGGCGGCGAAGAGCGCGATCCACAGCCAGGTCGCCGCGGTGTAGCGGCGGAGGCGGGGCCGCTGCGCCGGGTCCGTGCGCCAGGCGAAGCCCTCCTGGCGGAGCAGCGCGGTGACCACACCGACGACCGGCCAGCGGACGAGCACGCTGACGAGGAGCGCGGCCGCGTAGGCGGCGTTGGTCCACAGGCCGAAGACGAAGTAGTCCTGGGCCTGGCCCGAGCGCCACGCCCACACAACACCGATGAGGACCCCGACGACGCCACCGAGAGCCTGCGTCACCGGCGTGCCGCCGACCAGCCGGGCGATGACGAGGGCGAGTGCCACCGCGAGCGAGGCGATGAGCGGCGGGAGCAGCTCCTGGCCGGCCACGAGGTAGACGACGATGAACACGAGGCCGGGTGCGACCGACTCGACGAGCCCGCGCACCCCGCCGATCGCCTCGGCCAGCGAGAAGCTCTCCCCGGCGAGCTGGCCCATCCGCGAGCGGGCGACGGCGTCGGGGACGGCCTCCGGCACGGCGTCCGGGTCGGTCGAGCCTGTGGTCATGGGGTGTCCTCCCGCAGCAGCCGGTAGGCCGGGTTGAAGATGGTGGGACGCTGTCGCCCCGAGTACACCATGCCCTCGGCGACGAGCCGGCGACCGGGGGTGATACCGGGAATGTGCCGGCGGCCCAACCACACGAGGTCGAGCTCTGCGGTGCCGTCGTGCAGGCGGGCCACGACACCGGTCGGGCCGCCGCTCGGCCGGTACGTGACGGCGACGAGGACGCCCTCCACCTCGCTGCGCCGTCGGGCGCGCACCTGCGCGACGGGCTCCGCCACCGCGGTCAGCGGATCTCGGTGATCTCCGGCCCGCGGGTGAGCGGGTCGAAGGCCGTGCCCGGCGGCGTCTCCTGCGGCGGCGTCGCACCGGCGGGCCTGCCCGGCATCTGGAGCGTGAGCACGTCACGGGGCGGACGGGCCTCCTGGCCGCGGACGACGACGACGTCGGCGAAGAGCTCCTCGAGCGGTTTCGCGGCGTCGGGGTCGATCGCGGCCTGGCCGCTGAGCACCCCGCGCAGGAACCACCGGGACCCGTCGACACCGATGAACCGGGCTGGGCGGTGGCCCATCCGGCCGTCCTGCGTCTTGACCGGCAGCCGGGCGAGCAGCTCGCGTCCGAACGGGCCGTCGACCTCGTCGGCGCTGCCGCCCTGCTTCTCCACCGACGCGACGATCTCCGGACGCAGCTCGTCCCACAGTCCGCCGGACCGGGGCGCCGCGAAGGCCTGCAGCTGGAGCGCCGAGCCGGACACCGAGACGCTGACACCGACGATCTGCCGGGTCCGCTTCTCCAGCTCCATGCGGACCTTGAGCCCGGGACGGGCGGGCACGCGCAGCGCCCCGAGGTCGAGCCGCTGGCCCACCTCGGGCTCGTCCGCGACGTCCCACGGGCCGCGCTCGGGACGCTCGCGGGCAGGCTCCGGCTCGGGCGCGACCTCGGGTGTCGTCTCCGGCTCCTCCTGCTTCCTGCGCCGTCGTGAGAACAGCCTCATCAGCCCTCGCCTCCTGCTCGGGCGGCCTCCCAGCCGCCGGTCGACCCGAGACCTCCCGTGCCGCGGGCCGACACGGTCAGGTCCTCCACCTCGGTGAACCGTGCCTGCGCCACCCGTTGCACGACCAGCTGGGCGATGCGGTTGCCACGGGCGATGCGCACCGCCTGCCGGGGGTCGGTGTTGAGCAGGATCACGTTGATCTCACCGCGGAACCCTGCGTCCACGGTACCTGGCGCGTTGACGACCGTGATGCCGTGCCGGGCAGCGAGGCCCGAGCGGGGGTGGACGAATGCGGCCCAGCCCTCGGGGAGGGCGATGGCCACACCGGTCGGGACGACGGCCCGCTCCCCCGGGCCCAGCTCGACGTCGTGCCGGGCGTGGAGGTCGGCCCCGGCGTCGCCGGGGTGGGCGTACCCGGGGGTGGGCAGGTCGGGGTCGAGCTTGCGCAGCGGGACGTCGACGACGTCGTAGTCACTCACGCCCGAGACTGTACTGACTCCGGCAGCAGCACCCCTAACGCGCAGCCGGTGCGGCCCGGGCGGCGGGCGCTGGCTAGGTTGGGGGTGTGGACACCGTGATCTTCCGTGAGCGCCTGCGGCCCAGGGCGACGAACATCGCCCTCGGGGTCACCGCAGGTCTCGTCGCCGGCGCCGTCGTGTGGCCGTTCCACGAGGTCGCCGGCTACCTCGTCGCCGCGGTGGCGGCGCTGGCGATCAGTGTCGCCCTGTGGGTGTCGTCACCGGTGGTCCTCGTCGACCTCGGAGACGCCGAGCTGGGCGAGACGCCCAGCCTGCATGCCGGTCCCGCACACATCGGCGTCGAGCACCTGGGAGGGGTCGAGGTGCTCGACGTCGACGGTATGCGGGCGGCGATGGGCCCCGGGGCCGACGCGCGTGCCTATGTGTGCCAGCGCCCGTGGGTGCGGCAGGGTGTGCGCGTGGCGGTCGTCGACCCCCGTGACCCGGCGCCGTACTGGCTCGTCGCCAGCCGGCGCCCGTCGGAGCTCGCCGCTGCCCTGCACAGGGCAGGTCAGGCGGCGCACTCCGAGCAGACCAGCTGGCCGCCGTCCTCATAGGCGAGCTGGCTGCGGTGGTGGACGAGGAAGCACCGCGAGCAGGTGAACTCGTCAGCCTGACGCGGCAGCACCCGCACGGAGAGCTCTTCGTTGCTGAGGTCCGCGCCGGGCAGCTCGAATCCCTCGGCGGCCTCCGCCTCGTCCTCGTCGACCACGGGGGAGGCCTTCTCCGCCCGGCGAGCCTTGAGCTCCTCGATCGAGTCCTCGGAGAGGTCCTCCTCGTTCTTGCGCGGCGCGTCGTAGTCGGTCGCCATGTAGACGTCACGCTCCGGTTCGTCTTGTCGTAGTCAGCGGCACGGACTGTGCCGTACCCCAGGAACGCAACGATCGGCTCGTTGTTCCCGCGGCAGGGGGATTGTGCACCATGCGGACCCGGAAAGTCGCCACCGTTCCCCCTGTTTCCAGGGTGGGATCCGCCACCATCGGCGATTTCGCCGAGAGCGGAGCGGAACCACCCTCGGTCGGCTCAGCCCACGAGGGGTCGCACGATCGCGCTGACCGCCTCGACCAGCGGCCGGGGGCCGGCGACCGTGACGCCCTCGGTGCCGTCTCGGCCGAGCCGCTCGACGACGCCGCCGGCCTCCGTGACGACGAGCGCCCCGGCGGCCATGTCCCAGGGGTTGAGGTACTGCTCGTAGAAGACGTCGAGCTTGCCCTCGGCGACGAGGCAGAGGTCGACGGCGGCCGACCCCAGCCGGCGGATGTCCCGCACCCGCGGCAGCACCTCGCCCAGCACCCGCGCCTGCCCGCGGCGCCGCTGCTCGGTGTAGGCGAACCCGGTACCGACGAGCGCGGTCCCGAGCGCGACCGGCTCCGGGATGGTCAGGCGTTCGCCCTCGGCGAACGCGCCCTGCCCGAGCGCCGCCGTCCATGTCTCCCCGGTCGCCGGTGCGTGCACCGCCCCGGCGAGCAGCGGCCACCCGAAGGGGTCCGGCCCCTGCGAGCGGGCGACCGCGATGCTCACGGAGTAGCTCGGCAGCCCGTAGACGAAGTTCGTCGTGCCGTCGATCGGGTCGACGACCCAGACGAGACCGGAGGACCCCTCCTGCCGGCCCTCCTCCTCACCCAGGACCCCGTCCGTGGGGCGAAGCTCCGCCAGCCGACGCCGGATGAGCGCCTCGGCGGCCTCGTCGACCTCGGTGACGAGGTCGACCCCCGAGCTCTTCGTCGCCGCGACCGTGACCGAGCCGCGCAGCGCGTCCCGGACGAGGTCACCGGCCTCCCGGGCCACCTGCTCGGCCGTCCGGGCCAGCTCGGTGGGGTCCGGGGTGGTCTCCTGGGCGTGCGGGGCGTCCGTCATGGTGGGCGTCCTTCCTCGGGCAGGGGCGGGGAGTAGTCACCACGCCGCGGCGCCTGCCCGCCCGCGCGGTGACCGTGGTCCATCCTGGCAGGGGCGGGCGAACACACCGACCGCAATCCGGCATCCGAGCCGCGAGCGGTGGCACCCTCGACACAGACCTCGAAGGGGGACGACCATGCTAGAGCTCGAACTCGTCGGGCTGCACAGCGACGGCGAGCACCTCACTCTGGCCGGTCCGGACGGCCAGCGCTACCGGCTGCTCGTCGACGACGCCCTGCGTGCCGCCGTGCGGCGCGACCGACCCCAGCTCGAGCAGATCCGCGCCGGTGAGGCGCTGCGGCCGCGGGAGATCCAGGCCCGGATCCGGGCCGGCGCCACCGCCCAGGAGGTGGCCGAGGAGGCTGGCCTGCCCGTCGAGCACGTCCAGCGGTACGAGGGACCGGTGCTCGCCGAGCGCAGCTGGGTGGTCGAGCAGGCCCGGCGCTTCACGGTCGGCCGCGCCGAGGACTCCCCCGAGCTCGGCGACCTCGTCCTCGACCGCCTCGCCGTCCGGGACGTGCGCGAGCCCGACATCAGCTGGGACGCGGTCCGTGAGCCGGACCGCCCGTGGGAGCTCGTCGCCCGCTTCACCGCCGGTGACAAGCCGCGCGAGGCACGCTGGGAGGTTGACATGGCCGCCCGCTCCACCCGTGCCCTCGACGACGAGGCCCGCTGGCTCTCGGAGACCGACGTCGCCGCCGCGCCGCCGTCGCGGCGCCACCTCATGCCGGTGCGGCTCTACGACGTCGAGGCCGACGGCGACGTCGGACCGGCGATCGCCGCCGTCGACGCCGACCTCACCGACGCACCGCAGGACGACCTCGGGTTCGGCGACCTCCCGGCCGCGAGCACCGACGACCTCCTCGCGGAGCTGCGCGCCACCCGCGGCACCCGCCCCGAGCTCGAGACGGGCGAGGAGGACGACCCGTGGGGGCTGCCCCCGGCCGCCCACCCACCGGCGTCCCGTCCGCACGAGGCGTTCGACGCCCAGGTGCTCCCCCTGCCGCGCGACGCCCGCCCGGCCGCCGACGCCGCCGTCCCCCCGGCACCCCCGGCGGGCGGGCCCACCGAGCGCCCCGCCGAACCGGCCACCGAGCGGAAGGGCGTCCGCCGCCCCCGGCCGGAGGTGCCGGCTGCCGACCGTCCGGCGGCGCGGGCCTCACAGCGCGGAGGACAGCGACGTGAGCCGGAGGGCAAGGAGACCAAGCGACGTCGTGGGCGCCGGGCCAGTGTGCCGAGCTGGGACGAGATCGTCTTCGGCGCCAAGCCCGAGTAGCGCAGCGCCGGCCGCCCGGCCGGTCAGCCGAGCGGCAGCGTCGGTGGGCTGAGCGTCGCCGCGCCGGCGGTCGCCGCCGTCATCCCGCGCACGTGGTGGAGACGGCACAGCACCTCGTACCCGACGACGTCCCCCGCCCCGGGCGCCGCCTCGGTGTCCCCGACGACCACCTGCTCCCCCTCCCGCACCATGCGCCCGCCCACGGTCCGCGCGTTGTGGGTGGCGCGCCGTCCGCACCAGCACAGCGTCTCGACCTGGATCTGCTCGACCCGGTCGGCGAGCTCGATGAGCCGGGCCGAGCCCGGGAACAGCCGGGTGCGGAAGTCGGTGGTGATCCCGAAGGCGAACACGTGGACGTCCATCTCGTCCACGACGCGCGCGAGCTGCTCGACCTGGGCGACGGAGTAGAACTGCGCCTCGTCGCACACGAGGTAGTCGACGCGGCCGCCCCGGGTGCGGCGGGTGACCACCTCCTGCCAGAAGTCGGTGGTGTCGTCGGCCTCGACGGCCGCGACGGCGAGCCCGAGGCGCGAGGAGAGCCGGCCGGTCCCGGCGCGGTCGTTGCGGCTGAAGATGACGCCCTCGAGCCCGCGGCGGCGGTAGTTGTAGTCCATCTGGAGGGCGAGGGTGGACTTGCCCGAGTCCATCGTCCCGGCGAAGAAGACGAGCTCGGCCACGTCACACCACCACGCGCAGGAGCGGGATCTCGAGCTCCCCCGGGGTGAGCGACCCGTGCACCCCGACGAGCCCGATGGACGAGGGCGTCTGGGTGCGGGAGTCGACGACGGCGCGCCGTCCGCGGGTGGCGACGACGACGTCCCCCACTGTGGTCCGGTGGCGGTCGCTGAGCGGGCCGAAGAGCTCGAGTGCCTCGGCCTCGTCGCGCAGCAGCACCCAGGCGGTGTCACCGAGGACGTCGCGCCACCGCTCGGCGACGTGCGGTGCCGTCCCGGGCGCGGTGTGCACGTGGACGGCGCGGGGCTCCCCCGCGACGAGGACGACATCCCGGGCGAGCGCCGGGGTGGTGGCGACGTCGATCCGGGAGTCGCCTGCGAGGTCGACCATGCCATGGTCGGCGGTGACGAGCAGGAGCGTGCCCGTGGGCAGCAGCCGGGCGAGCCGGGCGACCTGCTGGTCGACGAGCTCGACCGCCTCGCCCCACTGCCAGGAGCCCCAACCGTGCTGGTGGCCCATCTTGTCGACGTCACCCCAGTAGAGGTAGACGAGGTCGGTGTCCGGCGACCGCAGCAGCCCCTGGGTGACGTCGACCCGGTCGGCGAGCGAGTCGGCGGCGACGAACCGGGGCCCGCGCAGTGCCGCCTCGGTGAGCCCGGACCCGACGAAGCGGGCCGGCCCCACGCTCGCGACCCTGCGCCCCCAGGAGTCGGTCCCGAGCTGCTCGACGAGGGTGGGCTGCGGCTGCCACTCCCGCGGGCTGATCGTCGCGTCCTCCCAGCTGATGAGGTTGAGCAGGGAGCCGTCGGCGTCGTTGCGCACCGTGTACCCGAGCATCCCGGTCTGTCCGGGGAAGCAGCCGGTGCCGAACATCGTCAGGCTGGCCGCCGTCGTCGACGGGTAGCCGCTCGTCAGGGTGAGCGCGTCGGCCAGGTGGGAGCGCAGGAACGGGGCGTGCCCGCCTCGCTCGGCCAGCATGTGTGCACCGAGCCCGTCGACGAGGACGACACACACCTTGGGGGCCTGCGGGAGGCCGAGCGCCCGCCGGTCCTCGGCGGAGCTGCGGCCGGCGCTGGTCGTCGCGGCCCCGACGGCGTCGAGCGCGGCGGGGAGCACGGCACGCAGGCTGCGGTCACCGTAGTCGGGCAGCCGCAGGTCGGGGGGCGGCTCGATCACGGCGTCGACACCGTCGCGGCGGACAGCTCCCGGGCGAAGGCGAGCGCCTGCTCGAGGGCGTCCTCGCCCTCGGCCTGGGCGCTGACGCGGACGACGACATCCTCGGGCGTGAGCAGGCCGGTGTACCCGTGGTCGGCGTCGCAGTCGGGGTCGCTGCACCCGGCGGGGGCGAGGTCGACCTGCTGGGCCCCTCCCCAGGTGACGGCGATCGTCAGCTCGTCCGACCGCATCCCGCCGTGGGTGTCGGCCGGGTCGCTGACGCCGTGCGTCAGCGCGACCGAGGCGATCCGGTCGAGCGGCACCGCCTCGGTGGTCGCGGCGGCGGACGGGACGTCGTGGCCGGGCACGTCGTCCACGTGGGCCATGACGAGGCGGGTCGGGGTGAGCGCGAGGGCGGTGAGGTGCCGCCGCACCTCGCGGGAGTCGAAGGTCGTCTCCGGGTGGACGAGGTAGGCGCGGACCTCCTCCCCGGCGAGCGCGATGTCGAGCACCCCCTGCACCAGTCGCGGGTAGTACCCGGCGCGTACCAGGTCGGCCCTCAGCTGGGCATGCAGGTCGTTCCTCACGTTGCGGCGGTCCACGGCTCCATCTTGGCACCACTTGCACCGAGTCCGGGAAGCACGCGGCGGCCGCTTTCGGCGCGGCCGGGGGGCGACACCTCGACGACGGCGCTGAGGAGGGAGGCGCCCCGGCGGCCGACGAGCACGGGGTTGAGGAGGATCTGGCGCACCTCGGGCAGGTCGTCGGTGAGCACCGACACCCGGGCGATGACGTTCTCCAGCGCGCGCACGTCGAGCACCGGCAGCCCCCGGTGCCCGAAGAGTCGGGGGGACGCCTTCGCCGAGCGGACCATCTGTGCGACGTCGACGTCCGTGAGCGGCGGGATGCGGTAGGAGACGTCGTCGAGCAGCTCGACGGCGTCCCCACCGAGCCCGAAGGAGACGACGGGCCCGTAGAGGTCGTCCTCCGTGCCGCGGACGACGCAGGCGACCCCGGCGGGTGCCATGACCTGGACGTCGAACCCCTCGACGGAGCGGCCGACGCCCTCGATGTCCCGGGAGATGGCCGCCATCGCGCTCGTGAGCTCCTCGGCGGTGCGCAGCCCGAGCCGTACCCCGCCGAGGTCGGCGCGGTGGCGCAGCACCTCGTCCCGGGTCTTGAGCGCGACCGGCCAGCCCAGGTCCGCGGCGGCCGCGACCGCCTCCTCCGGTGAGCTCACGGCCCGGGACGGCACGAGGTCGAGGCCGTAGCACGCGAGCAGCTGCTCGACGAGGTCGTGGTCGAGCCGGGCGACCTCACCGGGCCGCAGCGGCTCGAGGACCGGGGCGAGCAGCTCGCGGGCACGGGCCGGGGAGATCCCGCTCGGGTCGAGGAGCTCACCGCGGTCGGCCTCCCGCCGGCGGGAATGGGCCACGGCGCCGGCCAGGGCCGCCACGGCGTCCGCCGGGGTGGCGAAGGAGGGGACGACGCGCCCGCCGTGGCTCAGCTCGGCGGTGAGACCGACCAGCCCCTCGATGGAGGCGAGCACGGGCCGCTCCTCCCCGGAGGCGGCCTCCGCGACCGCCCGCCACACCGCGGGGTCGGCGTCACCGAAGGGCGGGACGTGGGCGACGACGAGCGCGTCCCACGAGTCGTCGGCCCGCAGGCGGGCGAGCTCGGCGGCGTAGTCCGGCGCCCCCGCCGTCGCCGGCAGCCCCGGCCCGGAGAGCTTCGGGCGCAGCCCGTGTCCGCGGGCGAGCCCGGCGACCATGCTCGTGAGGGCGGCGGAGTTGCTCAGCACCGCCGTCCGCGGGCCGCGGGGCAACGGCTGGGACACGAAGAGCTGGGCGAGGTCGAGCATCTCCTGCGTGGTCCGGGCCCGGATGGCGCCGGCCTGGTCGAGCATCTGGACGAGCACGCGCTGCGGCTCCCGGGTGGTGCGCACCGTGTGCCCGGGTGGCACCTGCTGGCCGGTCTGGCCGCCGAGCAGGGTGATGAGCGGTGTCCGGGTGCTCAGCCGACGGGCGATGCGGGAGAACTTGCGCGGGTTGCCGATGGACTCGAGGCTGACCACCGCCGCGGCGATCTGCGGGTCGTCCTGCCAGGCCTGCATCGTGTCGTTGCCCGAGACGTCGGCCCGGTTCCCGGAGGAGACGAAGCTGCGCAGCCCGACCCCGCGCGCCCGGACCGCGGCGAGGAGGGAGCTGCCGACCGCACCGGACTGGCAGAACACCGCGAGGTCCCCAGCTCCCGGCCCCTGCCGCGGGATGGCGTCGAGCCGACCCGCTGGACCTGCGGCGACGATCCCGTAGGACGCCGGACCGAGCAGCCGCATTCCGGCGGCCCGGGTACGCCGGACGAGCTCGACCTGCCGCTCCCGGCCGGCTCCGCCCTGCTCGGCGAAGCCACCGGACAGGACCGCGACGGCGTTGGAGCCGAGGCGGGCGATGTCCGGGACGGCCGCGACCACGGCGTCCGGGTCCCCGGCGACGACGGCGAGGTCCGGGCGGGGCTCGCCCGACGCCTCGAGGTGGGTGGCGAGGTGGGCGAGCGACGCGTGGTGCCCAGGCGCGCCGTCGTCCCCGAGGCCGACGAGGTGGACCGGACCGGTGAAGTCACCGGCGCGCACCGACGCCGCGGCCCGCTCGGCGAAGACCTGCTCCGGTCCGCCGAGCCCGGCGACGACGACCGAGCTGGCCGCGAGCATGGCGCGCATGCTCAGCGACTCGGCGCGCTGCTCCCGCTCGGCCATGACGGCCCAGGACCGGCCCGTCTCCTCGATGGTGAAGTCGACGTGGAGGACGCCGTCGTCGAGCTCCTGCCGGATCTCGTACCCGGCGTCGCGGAACACCCGGATCATCCGGGCGTTGGCCGGGAGCACCTCGGCCGTGAAGCGGGCGATCCCGCGCTCCCGGCCCGCCGCGGCGAGGTGCTCGAGCAGGACGGAGCCCAGGCCTCTGCCGTGCTCGGAGTCGTCGACGTAGAAGGCGACCTCGGCGACGTCGGGGGCAATGCGGTCGTACCGGCCGACGGCGAGGATCCGGTCCTCGCTGGTGAGGACGAGGGCGACCCTGTCGTCGTGGTCGACGTGGGTGAAGCGGTGCAGGTCGCGCTCGCTGATCCGCTCCATCGGGGCGAAGAAGCGGTAGTACTGCGACATCGGGGACTGGCGCAGGTGCAGCGCCTGGAGCGCGGGGGCGTCCTCCGGGCGGATGGGGCGGATGTGCATCGGGACCCCGTCGCGGAGCACGACGTCGGCCTCCCAGTGCGCCGGGTAGGCCGGCGCGGGAACAGTTCCGGAGGCGGGGCCGGGGGCGTCCTCGCTCATGTCCCACACCCTAGTTCTCCGGTGCGCCACCGCCACGGTGGGCCCTGCGGTTGCCAACACGGCGGCCATGGGTGCACGGGTGTGCGCCCCGCTCGGGGGACAATGGCCCGCATGGCCCGACGCAGCACCCCGCCGCCGCCCGTGCAGGAGCAGATCGTCGACATCGACGTCTC
>DAHVRG010000031.1 GCA_027322565.1 Georgenia sp. | reverse complement strand
TGGTCGACGTCCTCGTCGGTGTCATGCGGCCAGGATGCAGGGCGCACCGGCCCGGGGCAACGACGGCGCGCCCCGGAGCACGACGCTTCGTGACCGATCCGTCGCGACCGGGGAGCAGGCCACCCTCCTCGCGGCGCAGGCGGCCCGGACGGCGACGTACGTCAACCTCGGGACCGGGCTGGCGTGCGGCGTCGTCGTCGGGGGCCGGCCCTGTTCGCGGCAGCCGCCGCCGGTGACGCCTCGGCGTGCGCTGTCCGGGAGCGGGTGCTCCACGGAGTCGCGTCCGCGGTCCGCCTCGTGGCCCTCACCCTGGACCCGGGCCGCATCGTCCTCGGGGGCGGGATGGGCGCGCTCGGCGCACCGCTCCTCACCGGCGTGCGTCGGGCGCTGACGTCCATGGCCCGCACCTCGCCCTTCCTCGGGTCGCTGGACCTGCCGGCCCGTCTCACCCTCGTGCCGCGACCGGCCGAGGTCGGCGCGCTCGGGGCCGCCCTGCTGAGCGACGGGCGGACCGGGCACCCCGCGGTGCCGTGACGGCGCCGCGCCGCCCGCCCGGTCCCGGCGTCGTCCGGAGCGGGGGGCCGCGGGTGCCGGTCAGACCTGGTTCCCGAGCTTGAAGCCGCGCTCGGTGTCGTCCCGGCGGGTGTAGGAGAAGCCGTCCGCGCCGATGGTCACGTCCATCTCGCGCGGCTCCTCGCGCCGGACGAGCGGGACGGGCCGGCCGTCGAGGTCGAGCACGGTCGAGGCGTCGGTGTACCAGCTCGGCACGACGGGGTTGCCCCACCAGTCGCGGCGCTGGTTGTCGTGGACGTCCCACGTGACCACCGGGTTGTCCGGGTCCCCGGTGTAGTAGTCCTGGGTGTAGATCTCCACCCGGTGGCCGTCCGGGTCGCGCAGGTAGAGGTAGAAGGCGTTGGACACCCCGTGGCGGCCGGGTCCCCGCTCGATCGCGTCGGAGCGCCGCAGGGCGCCGAGCTTGTCGCAGATGTAGAGGATGTTGTGCTTCTCGTGGGTGGAGAACGCCATGTGGTGCACGCGGGGCCCGTCGCCCCCGGTGAGCGCGGTGTCGTGGACGGTGTGCTTGCGCGCGAACCAGCCGGCGTAGACCACGCCGTCCTCGTCGCAGATGTCCTCGGTCCGCTTGAAACCGAGGTTCTCCAGGTACCGCGCACCGGTGGCGACGTCGGGGTAGACCTGGTTGACGTGGTCGAGCCGCACGAGGGCGCCGGCACCGTGGAGCTCGTAGCTCCAGGCCAGCCGCGGGACGTGGTCGACCTCGTGGAAGAGCTCGTACGGGAAGCCGAGCGGGTCCTGGACGCGCACGGCGTCGCGGATGCCGCGGACGAAGCCCTCCTCCGCACGGCGGACCTCACACCCCAGGGCCCGGTAGTACGCCTCGGCCCGGTCGACGTCCTGCGGGCTGCGCACCCGGAAGCCGAGCACCGCCACCGCGGGCTCGGGTCCGCTGCGCAGCACGAGGTTGTGGTGGATGAACTCCTCGAACGATCGTAGGTAGACGGCGTCGTCGTCCTCGTGGGTGACGACGAGCCCGAGGATGTCGACGTAGAACTCGCGCGAGGCGGCGAGGTCGGTGACGACGAGCTCCAGGTACGCGCAGCGCAGGATGTCGGGCGCGGGCAGCTCGGTGGCGATCGCGGGCAGGTCGGTCATGGCTGCTTCCTGGTCGGCGGTGCTCAGGCCTGGACGTTGCGGGCGGCGAAGAACGGGTCCTCGTCGTCGTAGCCGCTGGCCCCGAAACGGGCGGTGTGGACGTCGCCGAGGGTGATGTGGACCGCCTTCTCCCGGGTGTAGAAGTCCAGCGAGCGGTAGCCGCCCTCGTGGCCCAGCCCGGAGGCCTTGATGCCGCCGAACGGGGAGCGCAGGTCACGGACGTTGTGGGAGTTGACCCACACCATCCCGGCCTCGACCCGCTCCGCGACGGTGTGTGCGCGCGTGAGGTCGCGGGTCCAGATGTAGGCGGCGAGGCCGTACTCGACGTCGTTGGCGAGGTCGACCGCCTCGTCCTCCGTGTCGAACGGGGTGATCGCGACGACCGGACCGAAGATCTCCTCCTGGAAGATCCGCGCGGTGCGCGGGACGTCGACGAACACCGTCGGGGCGAGGTAGTTGCCCTCGGTGACCCCCTCGGGGCGGGTGCCGCCGGCGATGAGCGTGGCCTCGGCCCTGCCCGCCTCCACGTAGCCCAAGACCCGTTCGTAGTGCTCGGGGTGGACGAGCGCGCCGACCTCGGTGGCCGGGTCGGCCGGCGGTCCGACCCTGATGTTCCTCGCGCGCTCCGCGTAGCGGGCGACGAAGTCGTCGTAGACCGAGCGCTCGACGAGGATCCGGGAGGACGCGGTGCACCGCTCCCCGTTGAGGGAGAAGACCCCGAACAGGGTCGAGTCGAGCGCGGCCTCGAGGTCGGCGTCGGCGAAGACGATCGCCGGGGACTTGCCGCCGAGCTCCATGGACAGGCCCTTGAGGGTGGGGGGCGGCGTTGGCGAAGATCAGCCGCCCGGTCGTCGTCTCCCCGGTGAAGGAGATGAGGTCGACGCCGCGGTGCCTGACCAGCGCGTCGCCGGCCTCCTCGCCGGTCCCGTTGACGAGGTTGAACACCCCGTCCGGCAGGCCGGCCTCCGCGAAGATGCCCGCCCACAGCGAGGCCGAGAGCGGGGTGAGCTCCGCCGGCTTGAGCACGACGGTGCAGCCCGCGGCGAGCGCCGGGGCGAGCTTCCAGGACTCGAGCATGAACGGGGTGTTCCACGGGGTGATGAGCCCCGCGACGCCGACCGGGGAGCGGTCCACGTAGTTCAGCTGCATGCCCGGGACCTTGTAGGCGTCGTCGGAGCCGGCGACGACGAGGTCGGCGAAGAAGCGGAAGTTCTCCGCGGCCCGCCGCGCCTGGCCCCGGGCCTGGGTGATCGGCAGGCCGGTGTCGAAGGACTCGAGCTCGGCGAGCGCGCGGTCCTGCGCCTCGACGGCGTCGGCGATCCGGTTGAGGACCCGGGACCGTTCGCGGTTCTTCGTCCGTGGCCACGGGCCGTGCTCGAAGGCCTCCCGGGCGGCGGCCACCGCGGCGTCGACGTCGGCCTGCCGGCCCGCGGCCGCCTCGACGTACACCCGGTTCGTCGTCGGCTCGAGGACCGTGAAGGTCTCTCCGCCCACCGAGTCGACGAACGCGCCGTCGATGTAGTGGCGGATCCGGTCGGGGATCCCGGCGGGGACGGTGACACCGGTCTGGGTCACGTCAGACTCCTTCCTTGACGGGCCGGCGCGGCCCGTCGGGCGAGGTGGCGGGCTCGAGCATGACGGCGGCGAAGAACGCGGCCAGGGCGGCGGTGTCCTCCAGGGGCAGGACGGCGGAGACGTAGTGGTCGGGCCGGACGACGACGACGGCGCCGTCGCGGGAGACCTCGCGGAGCTCGAAGATGTCCTCGCCCTCGAGCGTGGCGAAGACCTTGTTGTAGTCGGTGAGACCGAAGGGGCCGACGGTCGGCCGGAAGACGCCGGGCACGCGGTTGATGTCGATCTCCCGGTGCCGCTGCTGGTACACGACCTTGACGTCGAGGACGGCGTCGTCGTCCCCGTCCGGGGGGGTGTACCGGACGAGGGGCGAGTCCGGCGCGGTGCCGAGCCACCCCGCCCAGCGGGTGAGGGCGGAGTCCTCACCCGCGGTGGGGCGGTCGGCGAAGGCGTAGATGCGCCAGCGTCCGTCGGCGGTGTGGAGGTGGCCCAGGTGCAGCGGGTTGGTGTCGCAGACCCGGGCGACCCTCGCCGACTTGAACCGCTTGCCGACCGGGAAACCGGCGGCGCGGGCCTGGTGCTCGTCGGTCGCCGTGATGAGCGAGGGCTGGTACTGCGTCATGAACCCGGCGGGGAACTCGAAGGTCTTGACGTAGAACTCCTCGAGCTCGCCGGGGTCCTCGAACTCCTCGGCGGGCCTGGCCATGAGGGTGGACCACTCGCGGTCGAAGTCGATGAGGTCCTGCGCGACGACCTGCCGCTCGGCGGAGTACGTGGTGAGCAGGCGCTCCGGGCTGCGGCCGATGAGGACGTGGCCGAGCTTCCAGCCGATGTTCCAGCCGTCCTGGAAGGACACGTTCATCCCCTGCCCCGCCTTGGCGCTGTGGGTGTGGCAGGCGTCCCCGGCGATGAAGACCCGCGGCATCTGCCGGCCCTCGCGCTCGGCGGGGACGTCGTCGAACCGGTCGGTGACCCGGTGACCGACCTCGTAGACGCTCCACCAGGCGACGTTCCTCACGTCGAGGGTGTAGGGGTGGAGGATGGCGTTCGCCCTGGCGACGATCTCCTCGAGGGGTGTCTGCCGGACGGTGGCGGCCCGCTCCTCGGTGACCTCGCCGAGGTCGACGTACATGCGGAAGAGGTGCCCGCCCTCGCGCGGGATGTGGAGGATGCTCCCGGCGCGGGACTGGATGGCGCACTTGAGGCGGATGTCGGGGAAGTCGGTGACGGCGAGGGCGTCCATGACGCCCCAGGCGTGGTTCGCCTGCCCTCCGAGGTGCTGCCGGCCGATCGCCCGGCGCACCCGGCTGTGGGCGCCGTCGCCCCCGACGACGTACTTCACCCGCACCGTACGCTCCTCGCCCTCCCGGGGCCCGGCGGTGTGCAGCAGCCGTGCCTCGACCGGGTACTCCCCCGTCCCGGTGCTGTGCAGGTCGAGGAGCTCGACGCCGTAGTCGGGGGTCATCCGCGACGGCGAGCTCGCCATGAACTCGTTGAAGTAGTCGACGATGCGCGCCTGGTTGACGATGAGGTGCGGGAACTCGCTGATGCCGCTGGGGTCGTCCTCGGGGCGGGCGGTCCGCACGATGTTCTCCGGGTGCTCCGGGTCGGGCTTCCAGAACGCCATCTCGGTGATCCGGTAGGCCTCGTCGATGAGGCGGCCGGCGAAGCCGAAGGCCTGGAACGTCTCGACGCTGCGGGCCTGGATGCCGTCGGCGTGCCCGATCAGCAGCCGGTGGGGGCGGCGGTCGATGATCCGGGTGTGGACGCTCGGGAACTGCGAGAGCTGTGCCGCCGTGATCGTCCCGGCCGGACCGGTGCCGACGACGAGGACGTCGAACTCCTCGGGGATCTCCTCGGGACGGTCCAGACCGACGCCGGCGGCGGG